>NZ_RZTC01000301.1:0-821 GCF_004023165.1 Mesorhizobium sp. M7A.F.Ca.MR.176.00.0.0
TTTCATCGCTGCCCGGATCCGCTGCTCGGTGCCGGCGTCGATGGCAGCAGTTGAATCGTCGAAGACCAGCACCGATGGCCGCAGCATCAGGCTGCGGGCGATGGTCAGGCGCTGGCGCTGGCCGCCAGAAAGCGACGCGCCGCGTTCGCCAACGACTGTGGTGTAGCCGGCGGGAAGCCCGATGATGTAGTTGTGCAATTGGGCATACTCGGCGGCTTGCCCGATGCGGGTCTCGCGCGCCCATGGATTGCCGTAGGCGATGTTGTTCTCGATCGAGGTGGTGAACAGGAATGCGTCCTGCTGCACCACGCCGACCGCCTTGCGCAGCGATTGCAGCGTGACTTTGCTTATGTCCTGGCCATCGATGGTGATGGCACCTGACGTCACATCGTAGAAGCGCGGGATCAGGTGCGCGATGGTCGATTTGCCGCTGCCGGGCGGACCGACAATGCCGATGGTTTGGCCCGACCTTGCCTCGAAGGAGATCCCGGATAGCGTCGGGCGACCAGCGCCCGCGTAGCGGAAGCCGACATTGTCGAAGCGCAGCACACCGTCAGTGACGACAAGGTCCCTGGCGTCGGGTGCGTCCTCGATATCAAGTTCGGTGTCCAGCAGTTCGAACAGTCGCGTGCCGCAGGTCGAAGCGCGGGCGAATGAATTGACCATCAGGCCGAGCTGGCGCACTGGCATCTGCAAGATGGTCATGAAGGTGAGGAACTGGGCCAGCGTGCCGACGCTGATCTGGCCCGCAATCACCTTCTGGCCGCCGAACCAGAGCACCAAGCCCATGGCGGCGAGGAACGAGAAGTTCATGGCGCTGG
>NZ_RZTC01000302.1:0-818 GCF_004023165.1 Mesorhizobium sp. M7A.F.Ca.MR.176.00.0.0
GTTGGGGGGTGGCGCGGGGACCGGCCAGCGACAGCAGGCCAAGGCCCAGCGCGATCAGCGCGACCAGCACTGTCCAGCCGAAACTGGTGTCGAGCCCGGTCCGCCAGACGACCGATTGTGCCAGATGGGAGAGCGGCGCCCCCAATGCGTCCAGACCTTGCAAGCCGAGCGACAGGCACGACGCGACCAGCCCGCTCAGGATTGCAGCTGCAACGAAGCGCTGCCCGGCACGGCCACTTCCGGCCAGCCAGGCAAGCGCGAAGGCGCCGCCAACGCCGAGGAAAAGGCCGACGTAGAGAAAGATTTTGCCCGTCCAGATAGCCGACCGCAACGGCCAGTCGACGGCTTCGGATACGGCGGGCGGCTCGCTGGGCGCGCCGATGGAAAACAGCAGCGATCCGCCGACGGGATGACCGTCTGCGGAGATGACGCGCCAGCTCAAGACATGCGTGCCGGACTTGAGTGGCTGCGGATTGTCGATCTCGACGGTCTGGTCGCTGAGCCGGAATGACGTTAGCGGAACCGGCTTGCCGTCGGGCTTCACCAGCGTCAGCACCAGAGGCGAGACCGGCTCGCTGAAGGTCAGCGAGAACTGCGCCGGCCCCTGTGCCAGCACCGCGCCGTCGGCCGGGTCGGTCTTGATCAGCGCGGCATGGGCAAAGGCCTGATCCGACACGGCAAGGCTGGCAAGAAACACGATCACGGCCAACAGGCCGGCGGCAAGCCGGCCGGCGCGTTGGCCGGTCATTGAAGCCGTTTGCAGGAAGGAGGTCGTGCCCATGTCACCGCCACGAAAAGGAGGCGGGCGCGCTCGAAAG
>NZ_RZTC01000303.1:0-809 GCF_004023165.1 Mesorhizobium sp. M7A.F.Ca.MR.176.00.0.0
GCAGCTTCGAGGCTTCCTGCGGATTGTCGGCCAGCCAATGGTCGAACGGATCGCGGATCGCGGTCTCGACAATTCGAATTGCCTCGATCGTCGCCAGCCTGTCCTTGGTCTGGCCGACGAATTCCGGCTCGCGGATGAACACCGACAGCATGCCCGCCGCCGAGATCATGACGTCTTCCGAGGTCACGATCGAGGCGCGCTTGTTGCCGACGAGATCGGCATAGGCGCGCAGGCCCCGCGTCAGCACGTTGCGGAAGCCGGCTTCGTGGGTGCCGCCTTCGCCGGTCGGGATGGTGTTGCAGTAGGAATTGATGAAGCCGTCGCCGCCGAACCAGGTCACCGCCCATTCGAGCGAGCCATGGCCGCCTTGTTTCTCGCTCTTGCCGGCGAAGATTTCGCGAGTCACCTGGAAGTCGTCGCCGAGCGATGCCTTGAGATAATCCTTCAGGCCGCCGGGAAAATGGAATTCAGCCTTGGCCGGTGTCTGATCTTTTTCCTTGATCAGCGACGGATCGCAGGTCCAGCGGATCTCGACACCACCGAACAGATAGGCTTTCGAGCGCGTCATGCGGTAGAGCCGCGCCGGTTCGAACGCAGCGCCCTTGCCGAAAATCTGCTCGTCGGGGTGGAATCGGATCTTTGTGCCGCGCCGGTTGTGGATTTCGCCCAGTTGCTCCAGGCCGGTCACGGGAACGCCGCGCGAGAATTTTTGTCGATACAGTTGCCGTCCCCGCGCGACCTCGACCTCGAGATGGTCCGACAGCGCGTTGACCACGGACACGCCGACGCCATGCAGGCCGCCTGATGTC
>NZ_RZTC01000304.1:0-806 GCF_004023165.1 Mesorhizobium sp. M7A.F.Ca.MR.176.00.0.0
TGTGTTTTAGAAGAAGCTGGTTGATGGCTGCTATCGCTGCGTCCGAAAGGTCTCCACCAAGGCGAACTCCTCTGATTTCAGCTCCAACACGGCTGGTCAGCGGTACAACGTCGGAGTCAGGAATTCTCTTCGTCAAGCTCGAAAGCCAAAATCCCGGCGGATCGATCAAGGATCGCATTGCGTTGTCGATGATCGTTAATGCCGAACAGCGTGGCCAGCTCGCGCCGGGCGGTACAATCATCGAAGCGACCGCTGGCAACACAGGGCTCGGCCTGGCCTGGCGGCACGAAGCGCGTGATCGCGTGTCCAAAAGCTGACAGCGTCAGACAAATGTCAGGTTCATTACAACCAACATCTGGGCACTGACGAGGTTTTTCGAAGCAATGGGCGCTAACTGCGCGCTGAGCGCGTTGGCATGGCTTTTGAGACTGAGTGACTGTGACTGCACTTAATGGGGCAAGACGAGCGATGCGCTCCTCCCTGAACCCGTGTGCCGTCTCTGAGAGGAAACCAGCTCGTGCAGAAACCTTTGGAAATAGCTTTGGACCGCAACGTGGTATTGCAGATGGAGTCCCCGGCTCCTTCGATTAGAGTCGAGAACTGGCTGCATGGCGAGCCCCTCACGAGCTTTGAGCCCGGCAAGTGTACATAGTCGAATTTTGGGCAACTTGGTGCGGCCCATGTGTGGACGGGATGCCCCATCTGATCCAGCTGCAGGGCGTCGCCAGGCGCGCCATCTGGACAGCAGGAGCTGGACTATGGGCAAGGTAACAGGCTTTCTCGAAATCGACCGGCAGGTGCACAAG
>NZ_RZTC01000305.1:0-777 GCF_004023165.1 Mesorhizobium sp. M7A.F.Ca.MR.176.00.0.0
GGTACGCCGGTGCGCATCCGTATTCGCGCCCGCGATGTGATGATCGCCACCGAAAAGCCGACGGGCCTCAGCGCGCTCAACATCCTGCCGGGGACCATTACCGCGATGAGCCCGGGCGAAGGGCCCGCGGTCGAGGTCGGTATCGACTGCAATGGCGCAATCGTGCTTGCCCGCATCACCGAACAGTCGCGGCAGGCGCTGAAGCTTCATCTTGGCGGCAAGGTTTTCGCGGTGATCAAGACGGTGAGCTTCGATCGGGCGAACACCGGCGCCGGCCTGCCCGCCGAGGCGGATGGATAATCCCGCTATGTCTTTTTGGAATAGCGGTTTCGCCAGGGAGCTTCTAGTATGGGGTTGGGTAGTGACCGCGGAGAGCAAAGATGCCGTCGCTGAGCTTGCGGATAAATCTCGATCCCGACGGGCGCGTCGGGCCGGGCAAGATCGAACTCCTGGAACAGATCGCCGCCTTCGGCTCCATCTCGGCCGCCGCTCGCGGCATGGAGATGTCCTATAAGCACGCCTGGGACCTGGTCGAGGACATGAACCGGGTATTCGGCAAGCCGCTGGTGGCGGCACAGACCGGCGGCCGCAAGGGCGGCGGCGCACAGTTGACGGCGGTCGGCCTGGCAGTGGTCAGCCGCTTTCGCGCCATCGAGCGCGCAGCTTCTGCCGCGGCGGCGGCGCATATGGAGGCATTGCAGGCGGAGATTGATGCGGGATGAGGCAGTAGGGCAGTAGGGCAGTAGGGCAGTAGGGCAGTAGGGCAGTAGGGCAGTA
>NZ_RZTC01000306.1:0-728 GCF_004023165.1 Mesorhizobium sp. M7A.F.Ca.MR.176.00.0.0
GCCGTCAAGGCGCCGGGCTTCGGTGATCGCCGCAAGGCCATGCTGGAAGACATCGCCATCCTCACCGGTGGCCAGGTCATTTCCGAAGACCTCGGCATCAAGCTCGAGAATGTTGGCCTCAACATGCTCGGCCGCGCTAAGAAGGTGTCGATCTCCAAGGAGAACACCACCATCGTCGACGGTGCCGGCAAGAAGGCCGAGATCCAGGGCCGCGTCGCCCAGATCAAGCAGCAGATCGAGGAGACCACCTCGGACTACGACAAGGAGAAGCTGCAGGAACGTCTCGCCAAGCTGGCGGGCGGCGTTGCCGTCATCCGCGTCGGCGGTGCGACCGAGATCGAAGTCAAGGAAAAGAAGGACCGCGTCGAGGACGCCCTCAACGCGACCCGCGCGGCCGTCGAAGAAGGCATCGTTGCTGGTGGTGGCGTTGCGCTGCTGCGCGCTTCGGCCAACATCAAGGCCACCGGCGTCAATGCCGACCAGGCCGCCGGCATCAACATCGTGCGTCGTGCGCTGCAGGCTCCGGCCCGCCAGATCGCGGCCAACGCCGGTGCGGAAGCATCGATCGTTGCCGGCAAGATCCTTGAGAACAAGGGCGCGACCTTCGGCTACAACGCCCAGACCGGCGAATATGGCGACATGATCGCCATGGGTATCGTCGATCCGGTCAAGGTTGTCCGTACGGCTCTCCAGGACGCGGCCTCGGTCGCCGGCCTGCTGGTCACCAC
>NZ_RZTC01000307.1:0-724 GCF_004023165.1 Mesorhizobium sp. M7A.F.Ca.MR.176.00.0.0
ATCTCTATAGCAACGTCAAGGAGAAGCGCGAGGTGTTGCAGATGTGGTCAAATCACATCGAATGGCTGATCAAGCAGGCTGCGGATGACGCTCTGGCGGCGTAGCTGCTGGCATGGGCGGAAGATGCGGCGCAACAATCGTCAGAGCCTCATCGAATTGGAGATCATGCTTGACCAGCAAATGCGCGGCCAATGCTTCGATGGCCGACCAGTGATCGAGTACTAGCCGGGCCGTGCGATCTTCGATCCGCCCCCAATCGGGGCGGCGCGGCATCAGGAACCGCAACTCACCATAGATTCGCTTGGCATCCGCGTAGTCGCTGCTCCCCTCATTCCCATCGGACGCATTCATCGCCATATCGCGCGGGTCCAGATAGCCTTCGAATGCGGATTCTGCAAAAGGACCTGCCAGACACGCAACTATCTCCCGGATCGCATCATCGCGTTCCAAACATCGATCCATATCGTCCTCGAAAATCGGCTTTCGCTTCGAGGTGAATCCTTGCGCTGAATAAAAACCCGCGCCTTCGACAACACCACCGCACTCTCCGTCACCGGCGTCGGGGTAAATACTAACACTTGAGAAAGCAGGGAGTTCACGGTCGTCGTCGAACGTCTGACGGTGCAAAACGATGGCGGCCACCGCGGGCCCGGCTTCGTGATGCACCACAAGCGGCAGATATTGGGAGGCTACATTCATGCGGTGCGGCTCTCAGGTCTAGTTT
>NZ_RZTC01000308.1:0-701 GCF_004023165.1 Mesorhizobium sp. M7A.F.Ca.MR.176.00.0.0
CCGGCGTGGCAAGAAGCCGGCTCGGGTTTTGGCGGAGATTTTGATGCCGGATTATGACGTGCTTTGCATCGGCAATGCCATTGTCGACATCATCGCCCAGTGCGACGAGGAATTCCTCGAGACCAACGGCATCATCAAGGGCGCGATGAACCTCATCGACACACAACGCGCCGAACTGCTCTACAGCCGCATGGGCCCGGCGATCGAGGCCTCCGGCGGCAGCGCCGGCAACACGGCGGCCGGCGTCGCCAGCTTTGGCGGCCGCGCCGCCTTCTTCGGCAAGGTCTCCAACGATGCGCTGGGCGAAATCTACGCGCACGACATCCATGCGCAGGGCGTCGCCTTCGACACCATACCGCTCAAGGGTGAGCCGCCGACGGCGCGCTCGATGATCTTCGTCACGCCCGACGGCGAGCGCTCGATGAACACCTATCTCGGCGCCTGCGTCGAGCTTGGCCCTGAGGATGTCGAAGCCGACAAGGCGTCTGGCGCCAAGGTCACCTATTTCGAAGGCTATCTGTGGGACCCGCCGCGCGCCAAGGAGGCAATCCGCCAGACGGCGAAGCTGGCGCACGCGGCAGGCCGAGAAGTGTCGATGACACTGTCGGATTCGTTCTGCGTCGACCGCTACCGCGACGAATTCCTCGACCTGATGCGCTCGGGCACGGTCGACATCGTCTTTGCCAACAGCCACGAGATCA
>NZ_RZTC01000309.1:0-690 GCF_004023165.1 Mesorhizobium sp. M7A.F.Ca.MR.176.00.0.0
CTGTTCGAACAGGGCTCCTACGACCTCGTCCCGCATGACAATATGCGCAAGACCATTGCGCGGCGGCTGGTCGAGGCCAAGACCACCATCCCGCATTTCTACCTGACGCTCGACTGCGAGCTCGATGCGCTGCTGGCGCTGCGCACGCAGATCAATGCGGCTGCCCCGGTGAAGAAGACCGATAGGGGCGACGCTCCGGCCTACAAGCTGTCGGTCAACGACATGGTCATCAAGGCGATGGCCATGGCGCTGAAGGCGGTGCCGGATGCCAATGCCTCATGGACCGAAAGCGCCATGGTCAAGCACAAGCATGCCGATGTCGGCGTTGCCGTGTCGATCCCCGGTGGCCTGATCACGCCGATTATCCGCAGGGCCGACGAAAAGACGCTGTCCACCATTTCCAACGAGATGAAGGACCTGGCCAGCCGGGCGCGCAGCCGCAAGCTGAAGCCGGAAGAGTATCAGGGCGGCACCACGGCGGTGTCCAACCTCGGCATGTTCGGCATCAAGGATTTTGCTGCCGTCATCAACCCGCCGCATGCGACCATCCTGGCGGTCGGCGCCGGGGAGGAGCGGGCGGTGGTCAAGAATGGCGAGATCAAGATCGCCACCGTGATGTCGGTGACGCTGTCGACCGATCACCGCGCCGTCGACGGCGCGCTTGGGGCTGAACTGCTGGTCGCCTTCAAG
>NZ_RZTC01000310.1:0-657 GCF_004023165.1 Mesorhizobium sp. M7A.F.Ca.MR.176.00.0.0
TCCGCGAAGTTGCTTCGAAGACCAACGACATCGCCGGCGGCGGCACCACGACCGCAACCGTTCTGGCACAGTCGATCGTCCAGGAAGGCCACAAGGCCGTTGCCGCCGGCATGAACCCGATGGACCTGAAGCGCGGCATCGATCTGGCCGTGATCGAAGTCGTCGGCGCGCTCGGCAAGGCTGCCAAGAAGATCAAGACCTCCGAGGAAGTCGCCCAGGTCGGCACGATCTCGGCCAATGGCGACGAGTCGGTCGGCAAGATGATCGCGGAAGCGATGCAGAAGGTCGGCAACGAAGGCGTCATCACGGTTGAGGAAGCCAAGACCGCCGAGACCGAACTCGAAGTCGTCGAAGGCATGCAGTTCGACCGCGGCTACCTCTCGCCCTACTTCGTCACCAACGCCGACAAGATGGTTGCCGAGCTCGAGGACGTCTACATCCTCCTGCACGAGAAGAAGCTGTCCAACCTTCAGGCCATGCTGCCGGTTCTCGAAGCCGTCGTGCAGACCTCGAAGCCGCTGCTCATCATCTCGGAAGACGTCGAAGGCGAGGCTTTGGCCACGCTGGTCGTCAACAAGCTGCGTGGCGGCCTGAAGATCGCTGCCGTCAAGGCGCCGGGCTTCGGTGATCGCCGCAAGGCCATGCTGGAAGACATCG
>NZ_RZTC01000031.1:0-26392 GCF_004023165.1 Mesorhizobium sp. M7A.F.Ca.MR.176.00.0.0
GTCCTCGCTGCGTCATGCGGCGGCGGTAGGCCTGACCAAGGCCGTGATGGCCGAACTGCCGGCCCTGAAGCTCGAACGCGCCGCCTTTATCGTGGAAATGAAGAGCGAGGCCGAGAGCCGTATGGAAGAGGGGATCGACCAGATCGAATTCTGGGTGCGCACCAATCCAGGCACGCGGCCCGGGCCGATGATGAAAGTGGCCTCTGGCGGCGAGCTTTCGCGCTTCCTTCTGGCGCTGAAGGTGGCGCTGGCCGACCGCGGTTCGGCGCCGACGCTGGTGTTCGATGAAATCGACACCGGTGTGGGCGGCGCTGTCGCCGACGCCATCGGCCAGCGGCTGGCGCGACTGTCGAAGCGCGTCCAGGTGCTGTCGGTGACGCATGCGCCACAGGTGGCGGCACGCGCGGCGACGCATTTCCTGATCTCCAAATCCGGCACCACCGACCGTGTCGCCACCGGCATCGCCGAGATGGACCGGCCGGCGCGGCAGGAAGAGATCGCTCGCATGCTGGCCGGCGCCACCATCACCGATGAAGCGCGCGCGGCCGCCGAACGGTTGCTGCGCGAGAACACCACAGCTGCATAAGAACAGCTGATGTCAGGGATCGAGTCAGGATATGGCTCCATCCTGCTGTTCAGGAATGATTTTCCTAAAATCCTGATCTATTGTGTAGCGCCACCGTTCGGGGAAGAAAGCATGTCCGAAAAACCAGTTGATGCCCTGACCGAAAGCGAGGCCGAAGCCGAGCTGAAGCGGCTGGCGGAAGAGATCGCCGAGCACGACCGGCGCTACCATACCGAAGATGCGCCTGTTATCACCGATGCGGAGTATGATGCGCTGGCACGGCGCAACCTTGCCATCGAGGAGCGCTTTCCGGCGCTGGTGCGCGAGGATTCGCCATCGCTCAGGGTCGGAGCCGCTCCGGCGGAAGGCTTTACCAAGGTGCGCCATGCCGTGCCGATGCTCAGCCTTGCCAAGGCCTATACCGACGATGACGTCACGGATTTCATCGAACGCGGGCGGCGGTTCTTCGATCGCGACAAGGAGCTCGACATCGCCTTCACAGCCGAACCGAAGATCGACGGGCTGTCGGCTTCGCTGCGTTACGAAAACGGTGTGTTCGTGCAGGGCGCGACGCGTGGCAACGGCGCCGTTGGCGAAGACATCACCGCCAATTTGAAGACGATCGCCGATATTCCAGCGAAGCTGAAAGGCTCGGGCTGGCCCGAAATCATCGAGATCCGCGGTGAGGTCTACATGACCTATGCGGAATTCGAGGCGCTGAAGCAGCGATCGGCTGCGGCCGGCGGCCAGGACTACGTCAATCCGCGCAATACGGCGGCCGGATCGCTGCGCCAGAAGGATCCATCCGTCACCGCCAGCCGCAACCTCAAATTCTTCGCCTATGCCTGGGGTTACACGACGGCTGATCCCGCTCCGACCCAATATGATTCGGTGCAGAAATTCGCCGAGTGGGGGTTCAAGATCAGTCCGCTGATGGTGCGGGCGAAATCGGCCGAGGAGCTGATCGCGCATTATCATCGGATCGAGGAGCAGCGCTCGGCGCTCGGCTACGATATCGACGGCGTCGTCTACAAGGTCGACCAGCTGGAGTTGCAGCGCCGCTGGGGTTTCGTCACCGGCGAACCGCGCTGGGCGGTCGCGCATAAATTCCCGGCCGAACAGGCGATGACGACCGTGCAGAAGATCGACATCCAGGTCGGCCGTACCGGTACGCTGGCGCCGGTTGCGCGGCTGGCGCCGGTCACAGTCGGCGGCGTCGTGGTCGAGAACGTCACGCTGCACAATGAGGACTACATCAAGGGCCTGGACTCGACCGGCCAGCCGATCCGCGACGGCATCGATGTGCGCATCGGCGATACGGTCGTGATCCAGCGGGCAGGCGATGTCATTCCGCAGATCGTCAGCGTCGTCATCGACAAGCGGCCTGCTGATGCGGTGCCTTACGAGTTCCCTCACACTTGCCCGATCTGCGGCTCGCCGGCGACGCGCGAGATCAACGAAAAGACCGGCAAGGAAGATTCCCGCCGGCGCTGCACCGGCGAACTGATCTGCCCGGCGCAGGCGGTGGAAGGATTGCGCCACTTCGTGTCACGCGGCGCCCTGGACATCGAAGGCCTCGGCGCGGAGAACATAGACACGTTCTTCAATGCGGGATTGATCAAGACCGCCGCCGATATCTTCACGCTCAGGGATCGCCGTCCGGCCGTCACCAGGGCGCTGGCCGAACGCCGCGAGGAGCAGGCGAGGCAGCGCGAGGCCGCATCGGGCAAGACGCGCAAGAATGTGCGCAGCGTCGAGGATCGCAACTATGAGGGCCTCGACAAGCTGTTCGCTGCCATCGACTCGCGCCGCGAGCCGGAGCTCGACCGTTTCATCTTCGCGCTCAGCATCCGCCATATCGGCGAAACGACGGCCGCCGTGCTTGCCCGCACCTTCTCGACCATCGAGGAGATGATCCGGGTCGGCAAGGAGACAGCGGCAGCGGAGGATCCACACACGGTTTTCCCCTCGGTCAACGGCATCGGCGATACCGTGATCGATGCGTTGCGCGACTTCTTCGGCAATGAGCGCAATGACGACGTGCTTGACGCGTTGCTCCGCCAAGTCAAGCCGAAGCCGTATATCGTCAACGTCTCGGCCGACAGCGAGGTCGCCGGCAAGACGGTCGTGTTCACGGGCTCGCTGGAGAAGATGACACGCTCCGAAGCCAAGGCGATGGCGGAGCGCCTGGGCGCCAAGGTCGCGGGCTCGGTTTCGGCAAAGACGGATCTGGTGGTCGCCGGGCCGGGTGCTGGCTCCAAGCTCAAGCTTGCCAGCGAACTCGGCATCGAGGTGATCGACGAGGATGGCTGGCTGGTACGGATCGGCAAGGCGTGATGGAAGGCGCATTCAAGGGTTTCGGCCCGAAAGCCATTCCGTTCCTGAAGGCGCTGGATTTCCACCAGAGCCGAGAGTGGTTTTTAGAAAACCGCGACCTGTTCGAAAAGGAGCTGCGTGATCCGCTCAGTGATCTGGTCGACACGCTGACCGAGCGTTTCGCGGAGGCCGGACTCGGCCTGCGCGGCGATCGCAAGAAGTCGCTGTTCCGGATCAATCGCGACGTGCGCTTCGCCAAAGACAAGCGGCCCTACAACAGGCATTTGTCGGCAATCCTGTCGCCCGACGGCACCAAGATGGAGCAGGGTGTGTTCTACGTGCATATCGGGCTTGAGCGCTGTTTTGCCGACATTGCCTGGTGGCAGCCGGAGCCGGCGCTGCTGCTGGCGATGCGCAAAGCCATCGCGACCAAGCCGGACAATTTTCGCGGCCTGGTGGCGGCGTTGAAGAAGAACCGGCTTGAACTCGAGACCGAAGGCCGTATGAAGCGTACGCCACGCGGCTTCGAGGAAATCAGCGATCCCGATCTGGTCGCCGCCATCCGCCACCGGCATTTCTATGTCCAGCATGTCATCGATCCGGCGGGAATCCATACGGCTGATCTGGTCGACGAGCTCGTCGATTTCACCTTGCGCGCCAAGCCGCTGCTCGACTGGGGCAGGGCGATCGAGGGCAAAGGTTCGCTTGACTAGCCTTCGGCTCCGGTAACCCGACGATCATTTCCGCTGATCGTTTGGCTCAAGCGAATTCGTGTGACAAGGCAGGCAGCGCTTCCTACATCAGGCCCTGATCAAGGAGAGGCCATGTCGGCGCAAGCAATTTCCGAGAGCGGCGATAAAAGCGATTTCTGGCAGGGCGTGCGGCTGTCGATGCCTGTCGTGGTGGCGTCGGCGCCGTTTGCGGTGCTGTTCGGCGCGCTCGCCGTCGACAATGGCTTCTCGGTCCTGGAAGCCTTCCTGATGAGCGCGCTGGTCTATGGCGGCGCCAGCCAGATGGTCGGCATCCAGCTGTTCGGCCAGCATGTGGCGCCGTGGCTGATCGTGCTGTCGATCTTCGCCGTCAATTTCCGCCACGTGCTCTATTCCGCAGGCATCGGCCGGCGCATCGCGCACTGGCCTGTCATCCAGCAGGCACTTGGTTATTTCATCCTCACCGATCCGCAATTCGCGGTAGCCGAAGCGCGGGCGCAATCGGGCCGGACAGTCGGCTTTGCCTGGTATCTGGGACTTGGCCTGCCGGTCTATCTGTTCTGGATCGTCGAAAGCGCGCTTGGCGCACTGTTCGGCAAGCTGATCCCCGACACGCATGCGCTCGGCATCGATTTCCTGCTGCCGATCTATTTCCTCGGTCTCGTGCTGGGCTTCCGCAAGCGGCCGCTGTGGCTGCCGGTGGTCATCGCCAGCGCCGCCGCCTCGATCATCGCCTATAAGACCGTGGGCTCGCCCTGGCATGTCTCGATCGGCGCTGTTGCCGGTGTGCTGCTGGCGGTCATCCTGCCTCCCCATCACAGCGGCGTAAAGGCACGGCCATGAGCACGACCTTCTGGATCATCATCGCCGGTGCGGTCGCGACCTATCTGACGCGCATCGGCGGGCATCTGGTCATCTCCCGCTTCGAAACAATCCATCCGCGCGTCGAGGCCGGTCTCAACGCCGTGCCGGCGGCGGTGCTGACGACGCTGGTGGCGCCGGAACTGTTGAATGCCGGGCCGGCGGAGTGGGCGGCACTGGTGGTCACCGCGCTGGTTTCGCTGCGCGGCGGGCTGATGGCAATGTTCTTGGCGGGTGCGGCGGTGCTGATCATCGCCCGGCAGTTCGCCGGCTGACTTTTTGTCTTGGTCAGTCCACGTATGCTCACCAACGCGGCGCCGACACATGTAGTGATCGAGGCAATAATTCCTGTCAGGCGCTTCTTGAAAATCGAAGCGATCCACACCGCGCTCAGCCGAATTGCCTCCGATCTCTCCTGATGGGCGTGACGCACAAGGTTGGTGTAAAGGGCGTCGCGCTGCATCGGAGTCAATGCGCCAAGATCGATCGGCCAGGGGCCGAGAGGTTCAGGTGACATTTCCATCTCCCGTGGACGCCCGGATCGGCGTCGATAACAGGCGATTTACGCGCCGTTGATCATCCGATAAAATGAATTATTAAGATCATTTTATTCTCCGGGAGAGATGTATGGATTTGGCCGACCTTCGCATCTTTCGCATGGTGGTGCGCGAGGGCGGTATCACCAAGGCGGCGGAAAAGCTGTTTCGCGTGCAGTCCAACGTGACCACTCGCATCCGGCAGCTTGAAGAGGATCTGGGCGTGCGGCTGTTTATCCGCGAAGGTAAGCGGCTGCAGGTGTCGCCCGCCGGCCTAAGGTTGGTTGTCTACGCGGACCGGTTGCTGGCGCTTGCCGAGGAAGCGCGAACGGCGGTCCTCGATCCGCGCCCACGCGGTAAGCTGCGACTTGGCGCTATGGAGAGCACCGCCGCGGCTCGGCTTCCTGGCCTGCTCGCCGAGTACCACGCACGCTATCCCGAGGTGGAGATTCAACTGCGCACCGGCAACCCGCAGGTTCTCGCGGCCGCCATGCTCGCCGGCGAAGTCGACGCTGCGCTCGCGGCCGAGCCGCTCGCAGACGCTCCATTCGAGAAGCAGGCTGCATTTCGTGAGGAATTGGTCATTGTCTCTGCGGCATCGCGCGGTTCGATTGAGGACCGCAGCGACATGCCCAAAACCATGATAGCCTTCGAGCATGGCTGTCCACATCGCAGGCGGCTGGAAGAATGGTATGCGCGCCGAGGCTTCATGGCCGAGCAAATCGTCGAGCTCGGTTCATATCATGCGATGCTCGGTTGCGTGGCGGCCGGCATGGGCATAGCGCTGATGCCCAAAAGCGTGCTCAAGGGCTTCCCTGAAAGTGGCAGGCTGCAGGTGCATGAACTGCCTTCGGACGAGGACAGTGCCCTGACGGTATTGTTTTGGCGCAAGGGAGCCGGCTCTCCCAACGTCCAGGCTTTGCGGGAGCTGCTTGCGGAGCAAGGCTCCCCAATACCAAGCAAGGTTTCCGCCGCGGCTACTGCTTGAGATCGTGCGGCAATGGCGCGGTGGCCTTTCCTAGCCAGGCCAGCGTCTCGCCGTCGAGCATCGGCCCGATCTCGGCCAACACGCGTGCATGATATGCGTCGAGCCAATGCAGCTCGTCGCGCGTCAGGAGGTCCGACTGCACCAGCCTGGTATCGATCGGCGCCAGCGTCAGCGTCTCGAAGCCGTGCATGGCGATGTCTCCGCCCTCGATCTCTTGCGCCGGCGTCACCAGGATCAGGTTCTCGATGCGGATGCCGTAGGCGCCTTCCTTGTAGTAGCCCGGCTCGTTGGACAGCATCATGCCTTCGAGCAGCTTTTCGGTGCCGGTGCGGGCGATGCGCTGCGGCCCTTCATGCACCGCCAGATACGAGCCGACGCCATGGCCGGTGCCGTGGGCGAAGTCGCAACCGTGCTTCCACAGCGCCATGCGCGCGACGGCATCGATCTCGGAGCCGCGCGTGCCGGAGGGAAAGCGCAAGGTGGAAATGCCGATCATGCCTTTCAGTACCAGGGTGAAGCGTTCGCGCATCTCCTGCGTCGGCTGGCCGATCGGCACGGTGCGCGTGATGTCGGTGGTGCCGTCCTGATACTGCGCGCCGGAATCGAGCAGGAACAGTTCGCCGGCCTGCAGCTTGCGGCTGGTGGCGCGCGACACGCGGTAATGCATGATGGCACCGTTCGGACCGGCGCCCGAAATGGTGTCGAAGGAGACATCGCGCAGCGGCATCTGCGTTTCCTCGCCGGTCTGCCGCCGCGTCTCCTCCAGCCGGGTGACCACCGATATCTCATCGAGCGATCCGGGTTTTTGCCGCTCCAGCCAGCACAGAAGCTTCGCCACGGCCGCACCGTCACGCCGATGCGCGGCGCGCGAGCCGTTGATCT
This sequence comes from Mesorhizobium sp. M7A.F.Ca.MR.176.00.0.0, assembly GCF_004023165.1. Lineage (NCBI taxonomy): Bacteria > Pseudomonadati > Pseudomonadota > Alphaproteobacteria > Hyphomicrobiales > Phyllobacteriaceae > Mesorhizobium > Mesorhizobium sp. M7A.F.Ca.MR.176.00.0.0. The sequence continues at coordinate 6,859 of NZ_RZTC01000031.1, forward strand.
CGGCCTGGTTCTTGGTGGCGCGCGGGATGCGGGCGGGGTCTGCTGCTGCAACGACGGCGCCGCCATTGGCCTCGACCAGCATGCGCAGCCGGTCGGCCGCCAGCACCGGGTCGAGCGCGATTTTCGCGCCACTCTTGGCAAGGGCGACGATCGCGGCTTGGAATTCGCCGGGCCCATGCGGCTCGGCGAGTTGGGTGAGATAGGCCGCGACCTGGCGCGAGAATTTGCGCTTATCCATGAAAAGCTGGTGCGACCCATCGGCGGCAAGAATGGCGAAGCCGAGCGCCAGCGGCGTGTGCGGCACGTCGCCGCCGCGGATGTTGAAGGCCCAGGCGATGGAGGAGGGGTCGGTCAGCACCGCATGGGTGGCGCCGTCCTTTGCGATCGCCGCCGCCAACCGCGCGAGCTTGTCCTTGGCGAGTTCGCCGGCAAAGCCGATCGGGTGAAGTTCGACCGGGGCCACCGGCGCGTCGGGCTGATCCTTCCAGATGATGTCAATCGGGTTCTTGTCGAGCGGCACCAGCACGGCGCCTGATTTGTCGGCCGAGGCCTGCAGCGCCTTGACCTCGCTGATCGTGTGCAGCCATGGATCGAAGCCGAGCCGTGCGCCCTTGCCAAGATTGTCTTTCAGCCAGACAGCCGGCGGATTGTCGACCAGGCTTTCGATCGAAAAGACGTCCAGGTCGACCTCGCTGCGCACCTGCAGCGTGTAGCGCCCGTCGACAAAGACGAAGGCGCGGTCGCGCAGGACGATGGCGACACCGGCCGAGCCGCTGAAGCCGGTCAGCCATTTCAGCCGCGCCGAACGGTCGGCGACATATTCACCCTGGTGCTCGTCGGCGCGCGGCACGATGAAACCATCAAGCCCGTTGGCTTCAAGCCATTGGCGCAGGAGCGCCACGCGCGGTTTGCCGACGGCCGGGTCGCCGGCGGAATCGAAGGTCTGGAACATTGTGGGCCTCCTGATATCCGCGGGACCGTAGCCTATGGACTGGGAAATCGGAATCGATTTCCGGCTGCGCGCAACCTGCTACAGCATCGCTGGACTGACAACCGGGGAACTTGGTCCAAGCTCGGTCGGTCCCGGGCTCAATGCTTGAGGTGGATCGTCACCCAGCCCTCGCGGTGCGAGGTTCTGACATGGCGAAAATTCTGGCCGACATAGGCCGAGATGACGGCGTCGCGCTGGCGGTCGAGGATGCCTGACAGCACGATCGAGCCGCCGAGCGCGATGTGGCCAGCCATTTGCGGCGCCAGCCGCATCAGCGGCCGTGCCAATATGTTGGCGACGATCAGATCGAAGGGCGCGCGCCTGCCGAAGATCGGGTGGTGAAAGCCCGGCGCCGTTGCCGTTTCCACCAGTGCCTTGACGTGGTTGAGCCGCGCATTGGCGGCAGCCACCCGCACCGCCACCGGATCGATGTCGGTGGCCAGCACAGGAATATGCGCCAGCTTGGCGACTGCAATCGCCAGCACCGCGCTGCCGGTGCCGAGGTCGAGCGCATTGCGCGGATGCTCGCGCCGGACCACTCTTTCCAGCATCTCCAGGCAGCCGGCGGTGGTGCCGTGATGGCCGGTGCCGAAGGCGAGGCCGGCCTCGATCTCGATGGCGAGTTCGCCGCTGTGGCGTTTCCTGCGGTCATGCGCGCCGTGGACGAAGAAACGTCCGGCACGCACCGGCTTCAGCTCTTCCAGCGAATGCGCCACCCAGTCGATGTCGGGCAGGGCCTCGCGCTCGATCGGCTTCGACAGGGAAAGGCCGGCAAGGATGTCGTTCAAGCGGGTCTCGACCGCATCGACGTCGCCATCGGCATAGAGCGACACTTCGTGGATGTCCTTGTCCTCGTCGACCTCCAGGACGGCGATCGGCAGCCCTTCTTCCTCGAAGGCTGCCTCAAGCGCCGCGAAAATGCTGACGGAATCGGTCTTTCCGGTGGTGAAGTAGAGGCGCGTCTGGGTCATGAAATGGTTATCAGCTTTTCGCCGCCAGCCGCTTCAGCTTGGCGATGGCCGTATCGGCGCTTTCGCCGTAGGCGATTGTGCCGGCAAAGTCGCCATTGGCGTTGAGCAGCAGCACCGAGGCGGTGTGGTCCATCGTGTAGTCGCCGTCGCCGGTGTCGACCTTCTTCCAGTAGATGCCGAACGACTTGGCCATGGCATGGACCTTGTCGGGAGCGCCCGTGATGCCGACGATGCGGTCGGAGAAATTGCTGACATAGGCGTTCATCACTTCCGGCGTGTCGCGCTCGGGGTCGACCGAGACGAAATAGGCGTGCAGGTTCTTGCCGTCGTCGCCGAGCGTCTTCAGCCAGCCGGCCAGTTCGAACAGCGTGGTCGGGCAGACCTCGGGGCAATGGGTGAAGCCGAAGAAGACGACGCTGGGCTGACCCCTGAAGGCAGCGTCGGTGATCGGCGCGCCTTTCTGGTCGACTAGGGTGAAGGCAGCGCCGAAGGGCTCGCCGCCATAATGGCCGCGGTACCAGTCGAAGGTCAGCCAGCCGATACCGGCGGCCATCAGGACGAGAATGCCGACCAGGATAGAACGCATCATCAGAAAAGTCCGTCTGCAGAAATCATCGCGCGGCTCAATGCCGCGCCTGTGCGACAGTCTTAGCGGTTCGGCCTCGCACAGGCAAAGTGCCGCGTTGCCGCAACCGCAGTGGTGTCGACCTATCTGCTTGCAAAGCCGGGCTGCTCGCCCCACCTGTGACCGGCAACTCGAACCGCAGGAGGCTCCCTTGCCACGACTGATTGGGCACGGATCGATTGGGCGAAAACTGATCGGCGGCGCCTTGGCCGCGTGTGTTGTCGTTGGCGCCGGTGCCGCGGTCGCCGAGGAAGTCGGCAAGGTCGGAGTCGACTGGCTCGGCAACGACATCATCGTCGAGGCGATCAAGGATCCGAAAGTGGAAGGCGTGACCTGCCACGTCTCCTATTTCGATCGCGGTATCATCGATCGCCTGCACAAGGGCAACTGGTTCGAGGATCCGTCCGATTCCTCCATCTCCTGCCGCCAGACCGGCCCGATCACGATCGGCGACATCGACATGAGCGAGGGCGGCGAGGAGGTGTTCAAGCAAGGCATCAGCCTGATCTGGAAGAAGCAGGTGGTGAACCGCATCTACGACAAGCCCAATGAGACGCTGATCTATCTCTCGCATTCGCGCCAGGTGCAGAACGGCTCGGCCAAAATGTCGGTCACCACCGTGCCGCTCTACGGCCAGAACGTGGTGTGGAGCAAAGGCAAGCCGCAATAGGCTGCTCAGTTCCTTCCGGAACCGGCCGGACGAATGGTCCCGCTTGCGGGACCATTCGTCCGGCGAATCCTTGCTGGGAAACGATCGGAGGGGCGATTGGTCCCGCTTGCGGGACCAATCGCCTAGGCGTAAAGCCGCCGGCATGGACCGTTCCGAAAACCTCGTCCCGAAAGACCCTGAGCCGCGTATCCATCCGACCGCGGAGCTGAAGGCGTGTAAGCTCGGCCGCTATGCCTCGATCGGCGAGCGGGTGGTGCTGCGCGAGGTGAATGTCGGCGACTTCTCCTATTTTGAACGCCACTGTGAAGCGATCTACACGACGATCGGGAAATTCTGCTCGATCGCCGCCAACAGCCGCATCAATGCGCTGGAGCATCCCATAGAGCGGCTGACCCAGCACAAGCTCAGCTACCGGCCGAACGAGTATTTTCGCTGGCTGGGCGTCGATGCCGCCTTCCGCGAGCGGCGGCAGGCGAAAGCCGTGACCATCGGCCATGATGTCTGGATCGGCCACGGCGCGGTGATCATGCCTGGGGTCGCCATCGGCAACGGTGCCGTCATCGGCGCCAACGCCGTGGTGACACGTGATGTGCCGCCCTACGCGATCGTCGCCGGCGTGCCGGCGAAGGCTCTCCGGCCACGCTTCGCTCCGGATATCACGGCGCGGATCGAAGCTCTCGCCTGGTGGGACTGGCCGGTCGAAAAGCTGGCCAGAGCGGTTCCCGACATGCAGGCCATGCCGATCGAAACGTTCCTCGATCGCTGGGAAAACGACGCCGTCTGACCAGTTCAAGTGCGTAGCGTTGAGACGGAGTCGGGCGACGCGCTTCAAGGCCCGCCGGACTGAAACCCCTTCCGCCATGCGGGGGTGGCGCAGCGGAAGGGGCTGGAGTTAAACCGCTGTGAAGCGGAAGGAACAGGCACTCTCGCCTGCAGGGTCATTGTGACATTGGACCCATAAGGTGTGTTTTCCAGGCTATTCTCCCTATGCGTGTAGGCAATTGTACCTGGAGGTATTTGCTTGCATCGGGAACCTGAAACGGTCGCTGATTGTTCTCATCGCGCCGCAGCGTTGAGGATTTCGATAGATGGAAAAGCATTTCACCAAGGTCGCCAACTGGGTCGCCCGCATAGCCGGCCTGCCGCCGACATTCGCCCTCTGTTGCCTGATCGTCATCGTCTGGGCGGTGAGCGGCCCGTTCTTCGGCTTTTCGGACACCTGGCAACTCGTCATCAACACGGGCACGACCATCATCACTTTCCTGATGGTCTTCCTGATCCAGAACACTCAGAACCGCGATGGCGCGGCAATCCAGGCCAAGCTCGACGAACTGATCCGGGTCGGCAAGGGCCACAACCACTTCATCGGCATCGAACATCTGACCGAATCCGAAGTCGAGGAAATCCGTGCCAAATGCGAGCGTGCGGCAAAGCGGCATGACGAACAGATCGCCGACACGGCGGCGAAGAAGGCTGTGGCGAGGAAGCGCGGGTCGAAAAAGCAGGCGGCCTGAAAAATCAGCCTTTCATGAACGCCGCGAAACTGTCCTTGTGGTTCGGGTGCCAGCGCGACAGGGCTGGGCGGTTCTCGATAATGTCGCCGATCGCCCAGGCCATGCGCTTTTCATCCAGCGGGCGGGCCGCCTCATTGTCCGGGCACAGGATGTAGAAATCGCCTCTGGTCAGGGATTCCAGCATGAAATCCACAACCTGTTCGCCGGTCCAGGCGGCGGCCGGTTTTTCCGTCGCGCCCTCGGTCAGGCCGGTAAAGGTGAAGCCGGGGATCAGAAGATGGGCAGCGACATGGGCGCCGGGTTCGTTGCGCAACGCATGCGACAGGCCCTCGGTGAAGGTTTTCACCCCAGCCTTGGAGACATTGTAGGCAAGATTGCCGGGCGGCGTGGTGATGCCTTGCTTGGAGCCGGTGTTGACGATCAAACCCGGGCTGGCCGAGGCCAGCATGCGCGGCGCGAAGGCCTCGACGCCATGCACGACGCCCCAGAAATTGATGTCCAGCAGCCGTTTCCAGGCATCGCCGTTTTCCCATGGCTTTCCGGGATTGTCGCCTATACCGGCATTGTTCATCAGCAGCGACACCCCGTCGAAGGCGCCGAACGCCCTTTCGGCGAGGCGGTGTACCTCATCCGCCTTCGAAACGTCGGCGGCGACGGCAAGCACGGCATCGTCGCCGGCAATCGCAGAAACGGCGCGCGAGGCGTCGTCTAGCCGCGCGCCGCCAATGTCGGCCAGCACGATCTTCATGCCCATCAGTGCAAGCCGCTTGGCGGCCGCCAGACCGATGCCGCTGGCGGCGCCGGTGATCACGGCGGCATTGCCTGGGGCAAGCGCGGGCAGGGCGGTCTGTATCTCGGCGTCGGTGATCATGGGCGATGGGTTCCTTCTTCGATGGCGCCGAACTTAGCGCCGGAACCGGCCGGCGCAAGCCTCTGCCCGCCTTGTCGGGTTGACCAGTTCGGTCGAGGCTGCGCATGTTGCCCTTTGCCTCCGCAAAAGAGATTTTGCCCTGGGGACAAAACAAACTTTAGCCTCGGGGACAAACGGAGATTTCCTGATTGACGGACTGGGTTGCAATCCTGAAAGAACAGACCGCCATTGGCGACCAGATGGGCCGCGAGGTGCCGCAGATGCTGGCCAACCCCGACATCAGCGAAACGCAGGTGAAGACGCTCTTTTCCGCCCTGGAGAAACAAGCCGAGTTCGTCGAGAAGCTGCGTATGGCGCTGGAAAAGTTCGGCCACGATTTCTCGATCATCAAGGCCGCGGAACGGCTGGAGGAGCGCTATGCCGACCTTGCTGCATCGGTGGCGGAAAAACTGAAAGCGATGCGCCGTCGGTGAATGCCTCGACCCTGCCTTTGCCCATGGATCCACCTTTGCCCGCGGTGATTGTCGAAAGACAGTAAACGTCAGCGGGTGTTGAAGAGCAATAGGCGGCAACCGGGAAATTCCTCAACCATGTCCAAGAAAAATCCGGCATCAGTCCCGCTGGCCAGAACAGTTACGCCGCCCACCTGTTGACTTTTCTTGGCTTGGCCGCTCCCTCTTGCAGGGCAGTCTTGGCCGAAGCAGATGAACGGCCGGATTCGAATGGAGGGACTGATGAGATTTCGTTTTCTGCTTGTGTTCGCGACCATAATGGCCGCGGTCTTCGGGACGTCCGCCGCAGCCTTCGCTTACAGCGCCCACACCACGACCAATCTCAATGTCCGTAGTGGGCCGGGAGCGGGATATGCCAGGGTCGGAACGCTGCCCGGCGGCTTCAGGGTCAATGTCACCGGCTGCCAGCCGGGCTGGTGCAGAATTCATGGCGGCGGCGTGAGCGGCTGGGCCAGCTCCGGTTATCTCGAACGCTCCCAAATCGTTCGCCCGCCAATCATCATCGTGCGTCCGCCGCATCGGCCGCCACACTGGCACAAGCCGCACCGTCCTCCGCACCATCGGCCGCACAGGCCACGTCCCGGCAAGTGCAAGATCGCGCCCGGCTTCTCCTGCAAATAGGTTCATTTGCGCCGGGTCTGGCGTGACGGGCAGGGCGGCAAATCAATTGCGGCCCTGCCGCCATGTCCATGGCCTGACGGGTACTTCAGCCGTTCGGTGTTTCAGGCGAAAGATGCGCGCGTCCGCGTGGCACGCCAAGACCGGTGTCCGGCGGCTCGCCGGCTGCCGGTCTGTTCTCGATCATGTGCGTGGTGCGCCAGCGGCCGAAACGGTAGTAGGCCGCCGCCAGTACAAGCGAGCTGATCGAACCCACCGGGAAACTCCACCACAGCGCTTCCTCGCCGATCACGCCACGCATGAAATAGGCGAAGCCGGTGCGCACGACCAGCACCGAAATGACCAGGATGATCAACGGCGGCATCACGGCACCCGTGGCTCGTACGGTGGCAAACAGCACGATGGTTATGCCGAACAGAATGAACGACCACGAGGCGACATTGTTAATGTGGACGGCGATGTCGATCGCCGCGCTGTCGCTGCTCAGGAACAGGCTCAGCACCGAACGGTCGAAAACCGACAGCACTGCAACCAGTGCGCCGGTCAGGACCAGGTTGAAGCCGACACCGGAGGCGGCGATGCGGCCGATCCGGTCCCAGCGCCCGGCGCCGACATTTTGCGCCGCCATCGAGGACACCGCGGCGCCGATGGCGAGCGCCGGCATCTGGATATAGGTCCACAGCTGGGCGGCGATGCCGTAGGCGGCGGCGACCTGTGAGCCGTAGGAATTGACGATGCCCATCACCGTCAGTGCCGCCGCCGAAATGACGATCATCTGCAGACCCATCGGCACGCCCTTGACGACGACGATGCGAAGCAAGGTGGGATCGGGCCGCAGCAGGGCGAGGTTGGCGCCGGCCAGCCGCAGCGGATGCCTGCGCACATAGAGCACGATCAGGATGGCGATCACGCTTACCGTCTGGCCGATCAGCGTGGACGTGGCGGAGCCCGCGATGCCGAGTTCGGGAAACGGTCCGATGCCGCGGATGAGCAATGGGTTGAGCACGATGTCGAGGACGACGGCCAGAGCCATGAAGAAGAAGGGCGTGCGTGAATCGCCGGCACCGCGCAGCACGGTCATGACGAAGGACAGAAGGTTCATCATCGGCACGGCGACGAAGATGATGCGCAGATAGGAGCGCGCGAGCGGCAAGGCATCGGCCGGTGTGCCGAGCGTGTTGAGAATGGCGTCGACCCAGATCCAGCCGCAGACCGCGAGGATAACGGAAACGAGGAAGAAGAACGTCGCGCTGGTGCCGACGATGCGGCGCGCCTCGGGCAGGTCGCGGGCACCGACCGACTGGGCCACCAGGATGGTGGCCGCCATGCCGATGCCGAACACGGTGCCGAGGATCAGGAACAGGACGAGGTTGGCGTTGGAGGTGGCGGTCAGCGCCGATTCGCCGAGGAAACGGCCGACCCAGACGGCGTTGATCGAACCGTTGAGCGACTGCAGCACGTTGGAGCCGAGCACCGGCAGGGCGAACAGCAAGAGCGTGCGCGGGATCGGGCCGCTGGTCAGGTCGCCGGTGCGCCGGCGCGGGGGATTTTTTTCGTCCATGGCGGGCAGCTCGGCGAAGGTTTGTTTCAAGTCGCGTCCGCGATGATTGCCGATACAACGGAACACAGGTTGTGCCTTGATCTAATCATGTTCTCAAAGCTTCCGGAATGGGATATTGATCCTCGATGCGTGGGGCCGCATTCCTATCAGATCTTGGATAAGCCCGGGGGGGGGGCATGTCCGATATTCCGCTGTTTTCTGTGCGCCTGAACCGGCGCGCGTTTCTCGGCGCATCCGCTTTGGGCGCCCTGGCTGTTTCGGCGTGTACAACAACAGACGTGGCGCCGCCGCCGCCGGATGCAGCACCGCCGAGCGATCCGGCTTTCGGCGATGCCGCAAGCATGTATGCGGCGCGTGTCGACGAGGGCTATCAACTGCCGGCAATCCCGGTTGCCAAGGTCGATCCGAAATTCGTGCGCCAGATCGTGGCTGATCCGACCGGGGAGAAACCCGGCACGATCGTCGTCGATACGTCTGAGCACTTCCTTTATCTGGTGCGCGAGGGCGGCACAGCTATTCGCTATGGCGTCAGCCTTGGCAAAGCCGGTTTCGGATGGACCGGCAGCGCCGTGGTCCAGGCGAGGAAGAAGTGGCCGGTCTGGACGCCGCCGCCGGAGATGATCCAGCGCCGGCCGGAACTGGCGAAATACAAGGACGGCATGCCGCCCGGCCCGCAGAGCCCGTTGGGCGCCCGCGCGCTGTATCTGTTCCGCGACGGCAAGGACACGATGTACCGGCTGCACGGCACGCCGGAGTGGGATTCCATCGGCAAGAACGCTTCGTCGGGCTGCGTGCGCTTCATGAACCAGGACATCATCGACCTCTACAGCCGCGTCAACGGCCCCGCTCAGGTCTTCGTGCGTCCCAACCTGTTGGCCGCCGGCAAGATCATGGCCGTGTCGAGCAGAACCGCCGAGCCGATAGATGCGGGCGTCCCGAAGGACGCGGAGTTCTTGAAGTAAGCCTTCTCAATCAATCTGCCTGGAAAAACACCAGCAATAGTGCTCCGGGCGGACGCGCCAAGCGCGCCCGTCCGTGCAGTGGTCGTTACTTCTTGGCCAGTCCCGGCAGCGTGACCTGATAGACCAGGAACATGGTGTCGACATTGGCGCCGTCTTCGGCCTTGTAGGGCGCGCCGACCTGAAAACCGTCCTGGGCGAGAAAGTCGTTGTCGTTGGCGACGAACAGGAAGTAGTCGTCGGGCAGCTTCGCATCGAGCACGCTGACCACCGACATCGCCTCCCACTTCTCGGACAGGTTATCCTGGTCGTTGGGCACGCCATTGTGCAGGCCGAAGCGGCCGAGCTCGGCACTGTCGTTGATGTCGATGAATGGCGTCAGCTTGGCCGGTGTCACCGATGGGTCGACCACGCCCTTGGGGGCGACCGGCCTGTCAGCGCCGTCGAAGGCGCCGCCGGCGATGTCGGTCGCGGTGGATAGGTCGACGACGTTGACCTGGCGATAGAGCGAGGCGTCGCCCTTCAGGCCCTGGCCGTTGCCGCTGTCGCGCGCCAGCATCAGGAAGCTCTTGTCGGAGAGCGCCACGATCTCGCTCTGCGCGGCGACCTTGGTCTTGCGCTTGGCATCCCTGAACACCGGCAGCGGCACGACATATTCGTGCGCCAATTTGAGATGGGCGAGGTCGGACGCGTCATAGACCAGCGCCCTGGTGTTTTGGCGGGTCGAGCCGGAATCGCCGCCGTCCTGCCTGGCCGCCGACTGCAGCACGGCGATCAGGAACTTGCCGTCGGGCGTCATCGCCATGCCTTCGAGGCCTTGATTGTTCTGGCGGCCGGTGTCGGGATCCTTCGGATCGGGCTCGGCGGCACCGGGTCCCGGATTGTCCGAGGCGAAGTTCGGCGTGCCGTGGCGCATCGGCACCAGCGCGGCCGGTGGCTGGGTTGCCGACAGCAGATGCCCGTCGGCGGAAAACCGATAGATGTTCGCGCCGTATTCGTCGGAGATGAACATCGAACCATCGGGCAGCCGCACGATCGCCTCGTTGTCGAGCGCCAGCTTGCCATTGTCGGCTTGCGGCAGGATCGGCATGTCGCCGCTTGCCGCGCGCACGCCGTTGAGCGGATCGAGGCCTGTGGCATCAGCCCCCTTGTCGTCGGTGAGAAGCATGGTGTCGGCGAGCGTTGCCTTGACGCCGGTCTGCCGCTGGCCGGCAGCAGGTGCCGCACCTGGTGCCACCGGGGTAAACTCGATGGCGACGGTGTTGAGGCGCGGCCGGTAGTCGGTGGTACCGACGACATTGTAGCCGCGATCCGGCAGCAACCAGAGCGAACCTTTGTAGCCGGCGGCCTCATGCGTCCAGCCTGATGTGTCGATCGACATGCCCGAGCCCGAACCAAACGTCTCGCCGAACTTGTCGCGCTGAGCGGCCGGGATGCGGCCGACGCCGACCAGCCCTTTGTTGACAAAGCTCGTGCCGCCGACGGTCGCGGTGCTGTCGGCGAGCGCCGGCGTCAAGGCGGTGAACAAGGCCAGCGCGACGCCGAGCGACGCGGTTCGATACAGGTGTTTCATGGATAATCCTCTTTGTGACGGATGTGCCGGAGCGGTCGCGGGACGAAAAACTGAAAGAGGTTCGACATCGATGATGCCGTGCAAGCCTCCCCGAAACGCGGTCTACGGCGCGAACATGATGCTTGCGTGACAATCCGCAGTGCATGCCGACGGTCGACGAAAAACGATGCGCGCGCGCGGCACTAGACACTTATGTCTAGTGCATATATGCTCCAGCCTTCGGACTAACTGTGGAGGGAAGCCTTGAAGTCGCACTACCGCGCAGTCGTCATCGGGGGTGGCGTGGTCGGAGCCTCCGTCCTTTATCATCTGACGCGATTTGGCTGGAGCGATGTGGCGCTGATCGAGCGCGCCGAACTGACGGCCGGTTCGACCTGGCACGCGGCGGCAGGCTTCCATGCTCTCAACGCCGACCCCAACGTGGCCGCGCTGCAGGACTACACCATCAATCTCTACCGCGAGATCGAGGCAGAATCCGGCTGGGATATCGGCCTGCACATGACGGGCGGCGTCAACATCGCCAGCGATCCCGCGCGCTGGGAGTGGCTGAAATCGGCCTGGGCGGTGTTTCAGTCGGTCGGCATCGAGACCGCGCGCCTGGTCACGCCCGACGAGATCAAGGCGATCTGCCCGATCGTCGACGTCACCGGCGTGCTAGGCGGCCTGCATGATTCCAACGAGGGTCACCTTGACCCGTACGGCACGACGCACGCCTATGCCGGCGCTGCAAAAAAGCGCGGCGCCGACATCATCCTGCGCAACCGGGTGGTCGAGTTGAAGCCGCGCGCCGACGGTCGCTGGGATGTCGTCACGGAGCAGGGCACCATCATCGCCGAGCATGTCGTCAATGCCGGCGGGCTGTGGGCAAAGCAGCTCGGCCGCATGGCCGGCGTCGATCTGCCGGTGACGCCGATGGAGCACCATTATTTCATCACTGAGGACATTCCCGAGATCGCGGCGCTGGACAGGGAAATCGGCATCGCCGTCGATCTCGACGGCTTTTCGTATCTCAGGCAGGAGCGCAAGGGCGTGCTGCTCGGCGTTTACGAGCAGAACCCGAAGCACTGGAACATGGATGGCGCGCCATGGGACTACGGCATCGAGCTGATCCCGGAAGACATCGACCGCATCAGCCCCGAACTCGCCAAGGCGCATGAGCGCTTTCCTTGCCTGGCGACGGCTGGCATCCGCAAATGGGTCAACGGCGCCTTCACCTTCACGCCGGATGGCAATCCGATCGTCGGGCCGGTGCGCGGATTGAAGAACTACTGGGTCGCCTGCGGCGTCATGGCCGGTTTCAGCCAGGGCGGGGGCGTCGGCAAGTCGCTGGCCGAATGGATGATTTATGGCGAGCCGCAGGCCGACATTTTCGGCATGGACGTCGCCCGCTATGGTGCCTTCGCCGCCAACCGGGAATATCTCAAGCAGACGACGCGCCAGTTCTACTCGCGCCGCTTCGTCATGACCTTTCCCAATGAACGGCTGCCCGCCGGCCGGCCGCTGAAACGCCCCGGCGCCTATGAGGGCATGACGGCCGCGGGATGCGAATGGACGGCTTCCTGGGGGCTGGAAATCCCGGCCTATTTCGCGCCGATGGGATTTGCCGAGAACACGACGCTGCGGCGCTCCAACGCCTTCGACATCGTCGGCGACGAGGCGCTGCAGGTGCGGCGCGCCTCCGGTCTCGTCGATATCTCGGCCTATTCGCGCTATGCGGTGGCGGGGCCAGGTGCGGAAGCCTGGCTCGACCGGCTGCTCGCCTGCAGGCTGCCGAAGCCGGGGCGGGCCGGCCTGGCGCCGATGCTCGGTCATGACGGACGGCTGAAGGGCGACCTCACCGTCTTTAACTGGGGCGGCGGCAGCTATTGGCTGATGGGCTCCTACTATCTCCGGGAATTCCACATGCGCTGGTTCGAGAGCCATGCGGCTGAAGGCGTCACCGTCGACGACCTCTCCGACACGATGAGCGGCTTCCTGCTGACGGGGCCGAATGCGCGCAAAATACTGGAGCGAACGACGCATCAGGATGTGTCCGGCGCAGCGCTGCCGTTCATGGCCTGCGGCACATTCGACATCGGCATGGTGCAGGCCCGTGTAGCGCGGCTGTCTATATCAGGCGAGCTCGGCTTCGAAATCAGTTGCCCCGTGACCATGCATGCCACTCTGCGCGAAACGCTGCTGGCGGCGGGCGAGGATCTCGGCCTTGCCGAAATCGGCTATTACGCGCTCAATGCACTGCGGCTGGAGAAGAGCTTTGGCATCTGGTCGCGCGAATTCACGCAAGGCTACACGCCGGGCCAGACCGGTCTCGACCGCTTCATCGCTTTCGGCAAGAGCGGCTTCATCGGCCGCGAAGCAGCGTTGAAGCAGCGGGAGGCCGGCAGCGGCCAATGCCTGGTGACGCTGGAAATCGATGCGCTCGACGCCGATGCCAGCGGCTTCGAGCCGGTCTGGCATCAGGGCCGGCGCGTCGGCTTCGTCACCTCGGGCGGTTACGGTTATACGATCGGCAAGAGCCTGGCGCTGGCGCTGGTCGACCGCGATTTCGCGGGCGAGGGCACCGCGCTCTCCGTGCATGTCGTGGGGGAGGAACGGCCGGCGCATGTCGTCGCGGCCTCGCCCTATGATCCCCTGGGCAAGGCAATGCGGCAATGAGGAGGATTTCCGATGGTCGATGACGCGGCACGGGACGGCAGGCGCGAGCGCCGGCGTGGACGCACGGGCGAGGCCGGCAGCGAAAGCAGCCGCCGTCCCAATTACCATTCGCTGAAGAACCCGTTCCTGCCGCAGCCGATCTTTTCTGATGATCAGGTGGCCGCGATTCACGAAACGGCGCTGCGGGTGCTGGAAGAGCTCGGCATCAAGGTGCTGCTGCCGCAGGCGCGTGAGCACTTCGCCAGCGCCGGCGCGCTGGTCGATCCGGACACCGACATGGTGCGCATCGGCCGCGACATGGTGACGGCGGCACTCGCCTCGGCGCCGAGATCGATCCACGCTCACGCCGGTTCGCGCGCCCGCGATCTGACGCTGGAGCTCGGCTCGATGACCTTCCTCGCCGGATGCGGGGCGCCGAACGTCACGGATCTCGAGCGCGGCCGGCGGCCGGGAACACTGGCGGATTTCGAGGATCTCATGCGGCTGGTGCAGCATTTCGACGTGCTGCATATGCTGGGGCCCTGCATCGAACCGCAGGATGTCGACAACCGCTTTCGCCACTATGCCGTCAACCGCGCGCAGCTGACGCTGTCGGACAAGCTCCCGTTCGTCTTCGCGCGCGGCACCCCGCAAGTCGAGGACGGGTTCGAGATGATTCGTCTGGCGCGCGGCCTGTCGCAGGACGAGTTTCTGGCAAATGCATATTGCTACACCGTCATCAACACCAACTCGCCGCGCCAGCTCGACATCCCGATGGCGCAAGGCATCATCGATTTCGCCCGCGCGGGCCAAATCTCCGTCATCACGCCGTTCTGCCTGGCGGGCGCCATGGCGCCGATCACGGTCGCCGGCGCGCTGACGCTGCAGCATGCCGAAGCGCTCGCCGGGCTGACGCTGGCGCAGATCGTGCGGCCGGGTGCGCCGGTCGTCTACGGTTCGTTCTCCTCCAATGTCGACATGAAGTCCGGCGCGCCGGCCTTCGGTACGCCCGAGCACGTCAAGGTGACGTTGGGCGCCGGTCAGCTGGCGCGCTTCACCGGACTGCCGTGGCGATCGGGCGGCGGCAGTGCCGCCAACATCTCAGACGCGCAGGCCGCGCACGAGACGCAGTTCGCGCTGTGGGGCTCGGTGCTGGCCGGGGCGACGATGTGCATCCATGCCGCCGGCTGGCTGGAGGGCGGCCTCAGTGTCTCCTTCGAGAAACTGATCACCGACATCGAGGCGCTGCAGACGGTGGCTGAACTTTGCGCCGCGACGCCCGGCGATACCGATACGATCGGCTTCGAGGCGATCGCCGAGGTGCAGCCGGGCGGCCACTTCTTCTCGGCCGGCCACACCATGGCGCGCTACCGCACCGCCTTCTACGAACCGCTGGTGGCCGACTGGTCGAATTTCGGCAACTGGACGCAGAGCGGCTCGAAGACAGCGAGCGAGCGCGCCACCGGCGTCTGGAGGCGGGTGCTTTCCGATTTCGCGCCGCCGGCAACGGCTGCCGCCACATCAGGCGTGCTGGATGAGTTTATCGCGCGGCGCACGGCAGAGGGCGGAGCGGCGCCGGTGTCTTAAGGCCGGCTTTCGCTGATCGCCCTGGTTGTGGCGCGATCCGGAACCTGCAGCGCCTCCCGCGCATTCAAGGTTGCGGCCGGTTCACTGCGGCACCGGTGTGCTGTTTGAGGGGAGGACGACATCGGCGGCCCTGCTGCCACCATCAATCGCTGTCGCGTGCGACCAGCTCCAGCGGCCAGACCTCGCGGATGATCCGTGGACCCTCCGGGCCGGCGAAGGCGGGAAGCGACGCCAGCAGCATTTCAGCAAGCCGTTGTCCCATTGGCTCCAGCGCCGGGCGGAAGGCGGTCAACGCCGGGGAAAAATAGCGGCAGAGCGGCGTGTCGACGATGACGGTTACCGCCATGTCCTGGCCCGGCCTGATGCCCATCTCGGCCAGCGCCTTGCAGCCGCCCAGCGCCATTGCATCATTGTTGAAGATGATGGCGGTCGGCGGGGCCTTGGAGCGCATCACCTGCGGCGTCACCTCGTAGCCGCCGGCCTCGTTGATGAAGCCGGAGGCGATCAGCTCGGGGTCGATCTCGATGCCGTGCCGCTTCAGGGCCTTGCGGTAGCCGGCCAGGAACAGATAGCCGAAGTTGAGGTCGAGCGACGGACGGATAGCGGCGATGCGGCGGTGACCGCGCGCCACAAGGCGGTCGACGGCGTCGGCGCCGGCCTTCTCGAAATCGAGGTCGAGGGAAGGATAGGACTTGGCCCCGGAGCGACTGCGGCCGAGCGTGGCGAAGGGAAAGCCGGCTTGGGTGAGATAGTCGATGCGCTCGTCCTCGCGCCGCGTCCAGGCCAGCAGCACCGCATCGGCGCGGCGCGTTTCGACGACACGGCGCAGGCGCTCCTGCTGGTAGTCGCCCGGCGCCCCCATGACCACGGTCAGGTCGAGCCCGCTTTCGGCAAGCCTGGCCTGCAGCCCGATCAGAAACGGAATGAAGAACGGCTCGCCATATTGCTGGTCGCCGGGATGCGGCTGCAGCATGAAGGCGATCGAACGGGTGGCGCCTTGCCTCAGGCTGCGGCCGGACTGGTTCGGCGAATAGTTCAGCGTCCTGGCCGCCTCGAGCACGCGCTGGCGCGTGTCGGCATTGACGTCGGCGCGGCCGTTCAGCGCCCGCGACACCGTGCCGATCGATATGTTCAAGTGACGGGCAAGGTCGTGAATGCTGGACGCCAAGAGACTGTTCTCCCCCTTGCTTGGCTAGCACCGGTAGCCGCTCAGGCCAAGGCGGTAAGACGAATTTCGCCAAGGGCCGATTGACATTCTACGCCTTCGGGTGTGTTCTCGTAAACGTTTACGGAAAAACGTTTACGGTCCTGCCGTGGATGCCGTGACGATCGGTCTGGAGGGACCGAGCGGAGGAGGAGCGCTGGATGATCGATGTCGTCCTGGTCGGCTGCGGAGCGATGAGCAAGGCCTGGCTCGATGCCATCAGGCAGATCCACGGGCTCACCCTTGTCGGCCTCGTGGATCTCGATGCCGACAGGGCACGGGCGAGGGCACGCGAATACGACCTCACCAATGCCGTCATCGGCAGCAATCTCGACGCCGTGCTCGACCAGACCAAACCGCAAGCAGTGTTCGACGTGGTGGTTCCAGCCGCCCGGCACGAAGTCGCTTTTTCCGCTTTTGCCCACAATTGCCATCTGCTGACGGAAAAGCCGCTCGCCGACAGTCCGGAAAATGCGCGCGCCATCGTCGAGGCCGCTCGCCGCGCCGGGCGCATTCACGCCGTCGTGCAGAACCGCCGCTATGTCGCCAATGTGAGGCGCATCCGCAGGTTCCTGGATTCCGGCGCCATTGGTACGCCGACCAGCATCCACGCCGACTTCTTCGTCGCGCCGCATTTCGGCGGCTTTCGCGAGGAGATGGCGCATGTGCTGTTGCTCGACATGGCGATCCACACATTCGACGCCGCCCGCTATATGGTCGCCGGCGAGCCGGCCGGCGTCTATTGCCAGGAATGGGAGCCGGCCAATTCCTGGTACCGGCAGGGATCGTCGGCCAGCGCCGTCTTCGATCTCGGCCGCGGCAAGGTCTTCACCTATGCCGGGAGCTGGTGCGCCGCCGGCTTCCGCACCAGTTGGGAAAGTACATGGCGCATCGTAGCCGAGCGCGGCAGCCTGCTCTGGGACGGCAATGACGAGCTGAGGGCAGAAGCAGTGATGCCGGGCCGCGACGGAATGTTCGACAAAACCCAGCCGATCGCGGTGCCGCCGCTCGATGCGTCCGATCGCGTCGGCGGCCATCTCGGCATTCTCCAGGATTTCGTGCACGCCATCCAGACCGGCACCGAGCCGGAAACGCGCGGCGCCGACAACATCAAGAGCCTGGCCATGGTTTTCGGCGCCATCGAAAGCGCCGAGACCGGCCGCCGCGTGACAATCGCAGAGGACGCACAATGACGCCGAACCCGCTTCTCGACATCCGGATCGGCACCATGGTGCGGGCCAATCTCGACGACCCGGCGGCTTACGTCAAACAGATCCTGCCGCTCGGCTTCGAGAGCATCCAGCCCTTCTTCTGGCAAACGCTTGGCGGCAAGGACCTGCCGCTTCTCGCCGGCCAGATCCGCGAGGCGATCGGCGATGCCGACGTCACCGTGTCCTCGCTCGGCGTTTTCGGCAATCCGCTGGAAGACGGCGAGGTCGATCGCGGCGTGCTCGCGGCCTGGGAAACGGTCATCGACAATGCGCATCTGTTCGGCACCTCGATGGTCAG
Source organism: Mesorhizobium sp. M7A.F.Ca.MR.176.00.0.0 (assembly GCF_004023165.1). Classification (NCBI taxonomy): domain Bacteria; kingdom Pseudomonadati; phylum Pseudomonadota; class Alphaproteobacteria; order Hyphomicrobiales; family Phyllobacteriaceae; genus Mesorhizobium; species Mesorhizobium sp. M7A.F.Ca.MR.176.00.0.0. The sequence continues at coordinate 24,658 of NZ_RZTC01000031.1, forward strand.
CGGCTTCACCGGCCGCCTGCGCGGCAAGAAGCTGACCGACAGCCTGCCGCGCTTCAGGGAGGTCTGGGGGGCGTTAGCCAGGCGTGCCGCCGACAGGGGGGTGCGCATCGCCTTCGAAAACTGCGCCATGGACGGCAACTGGGCCGCCGGTGACTGGAACATCGCCCACAATCCGGACGCCTGGGAGCTGATGTTCAACGAAGTGCCCGATGACAATCTCGGGCTGGAATGGGAGCCCTGCCATCAACTCGTCTACCTGATCGATCCGATACCCCAGATCCGCAAATGGGCGCCCCGCATCTTCCATGTCCACGGCAAGGACGCGACGGTGCGCTGGGATGTCATCCGCGAGCATGGCGTGTTCGGCCGGCTGCCCTTCGTGCAGATGCGCACGCCCGGTTTCGGCGACAGCGACTGGACGCGGGTGATCAGCGAATTGCGGCTGGCCGGCTACAAGGGGGCCATCGATATCGAAGGCTGGCACGACCCGGTCTATCGCGGCGACCTCGAGATCACCGGCCAGGTGCGGGCGCTTGAATATCTCAAGCAATGCCGGGGAGGGGCCAGCTACCTGCCGAACCCGATGTGAGGATCGGCCGGCGGGAGGAGCCGGCCGGGATGTCTGCAACGCACATTGCCGAAGCGAATGTCGAACCCCTCGCTTGCGAGGACAAAAAGGGAGGATAAGTGCATGAGCATGACGATGAGAAGGACAGTTCTGCGCTCGACCGTCGTGGCCGCCGCCACGATGCTTGCCGCTGCGATCTCCACCTTGCCCGCGCGGGCGCTCGACGCCAAATGGTGCAAGGACGTCCACATCCGCTTCTTCGTCGGTGGCGCCGAGGGCGACGCTTTCGGCACCATCGTCTACAATGGTGCCAAGCAGGCAGAGGCCGATCTCGGGCCGAAGGTCGACTACATCTTCTCCCAGTGGGACATCGAAAAGATGGTGCAGCAACTGCGTGAGGCCGTCGCGGTCAAGCCCAACGGCATCGCCATGATGGGCCACCCGGGCGACGCGTCGATCATGCCGCTGGCCGAACAGGCGCACAAGGACGGCATCAAGATGATGTACCAGAACGTGCCGGTGCCGAAGGTGGTGGAAGCATTCGGCGGCGGCTATGTCGGCGCCCAGCAGGAGCAGCAGGGCCGCGCGCTCGGCGCCGAGGCGTTCAAGCTGGGCAAGCTGAAGGCCGGCGACAAGGCGATCATGATCGGTCCGTTCGAAAACGAAAGCCGCGGCGCGCGCGAGCGCGGCACGGTGGCGGCGCTCAAGGACGCTGGCGTCGAGGTCATCCAGTTGTCCTCTCCGCCGAGCGGCGAATGGGCGTCCGATCCCAATCTGGCCATTCCGGTGATTACCGCGGCGCTGCTCAACAATCCCGACGTCAAGGCGGTCGGCTATCCCGGCGGGCAGATGCTCGGCAATGTATCGACCTACATGCAGGCGGCCGGACGCAAGGCGGGCGAGATATTCAATTTCGGCTTCGACACCAGCCCGCAGATCGTCGAGGGCTTCAAGGGCGGCTGGGTGCAATTGACCGCCGACCAGCAGCCGTTCCTGCAGGGCTATCTGCCGATCCTCAGCCTCTGCCAGCAGGTTGTTCTGGGGCTGGCGCCGATGAATGTCGACACCGGCGCCGGTTTCGTCACGCCCGAAAATTACGAGATCGTCGCTGAGCTCGCCAAGCAGGCGCTGCGCTGACCTCCCAAGCCGCCGGCCGGGATCTCAGGC
>NZ_RZTC01000031.1:26402-40817 GCF_004023165.1 Mesorhizobium sp. M7A.F.Ca.MR.176.00.0.0
ATCTCAGGCCCCGGCCGGCGGGACCGCTGGCGACAAAGCCGGCAACAGACAATCAAGCGAGGATACGATGGCAGAACGCCTCATCGAACTGCGCGACATCAGCAAGTCCTATGGCCAGGTCTATGCGCTGGGCGGGGTCAATCTCAGCGTCGACCGCGGCGAGGTCGTCGGCCTGCTCGGCGACAATGGCGCCGGCAAGTCGACGCTGATCAAGATCCTGTCCGGCGTGGTCAAGCCGACCAGCGGCGAAATCCTCGTGCGCGGCAAGCCGGTGACCGGGTGGAGTGCGGCGCGTTCGCGCGAGGCCGGCATCGAGACGGTGTTCCAGGACCGGGCGCTGGCCGTGCAGCAGACCATCGTTCGCAACATCTTCATGGGCCGAGAGCTGACCGGCTTCATGGGCTTTCTCAGGGTCAACAAGGAGATCGAGGAGGCAAGCCGGCTGATGCGCGAGATCGGCTTCACCTCGAAAGTGTTCACGCCGCAGTCGATCGTCGGCCAGCTTTCAGGCGGCGAACGCCAGGGCGTGGCGATCGCTCGCGCCATCTACAAACAGGCCGAACTGATCGTTCTCGACGAGCCGACGACGGCGCTTTCGCTGACCGAAACCGCCAAGGTGTTCCATTTCGTGCGCCAGGTGCGGGCGAGCGGCCGCTCGATTCTGTTCATCGGCCACAACATTCATCATGTCTTCGACATCGCCGATCGCTTCGTCGTGCTGGATCGCGGCAAGGTCGCGCTGACGACAGACCGCAGCGAGGTCAAGTCGGCCGAAGATCTCATCAACTTCATGGAAGAGGTCGCGCATCCCGGCGGATTGGCCGGGCTGCACGATGCCGGCGACGCGGAGCAGAGAGCACGATGAGCAAGACCATGGAGCCCGACCTGCACGAGCCGTCCGCCGGCATTCCCCGCCCCAGTTCCCCGAAGGAGTGGAAACACCCATCCGATCACTGGATGCGCGGCTTCATCCTCGACAACCGTGCCGCGCTCGGCACGCTCGCCGTGTTCATCGTCATGATGACGGTGTTCATGATCGCCAACCCGACCGTCTTCACTACCTGGTATCTCTACCGCTCGGTGCTGACGACGCTCCCCGTTGCGCTGTTCGTGGTGGTGCCGCTGGTGTTTGTCGTCACCTGCGGCGAGATCGACCTGTCGTTTCCGGCAACGATGGGCTTCGCCTCATGGGTCTTCGCGCTGGTCGTGCAGGCCGGCTACGATCCGTTCCTCGGCATCGCCGCGGCACTCGTCACCGGCATGTTGCTCGGCTTCCTGGTAGGCTCGCTGGTCGTCTATGGGGGGCTGTCGTCGCTGATCGCCACGCTCGGCATGAATTTCCTGCTGCGCGGCCTGATCCAGATCATCAACGAAGGCAAGTCGATGGCGCTGACCAGCCTCAGCGACAGCTGGGCCTATACGATCTTCTCCAGCCAGCTCCTGGGCATTCCGGTGCAGATCTTCTGGGCCATCGGCTTCGTCGTGCTGTCGGCGATGCTCTACAACCGCCACCGCTTCGGCGCGCAGGTGAGGGTGGTCGGTGACAATCCCGACAGCGCCCAGCAGATGGGCATCGACGTCAAGCGCGTGCGGGTGAAAGTGTTTGTCTTCGTCGGCATCGGGGCCGCGATCGCCGGCACCTTCTCGGTGATGATCAACTTCACCTGGTGGCCGACCGCCGGTGACGGCTATCTGCTGCCGGTGCTGGCCTCGGTGTTCGTCGGCGGCACGCCGACCTGGGGCGGCATCGGCACGGTTGTCGGCGGCGCCATCGGCGCGGTCACCGTGTCCTTCATCCAGACCGGCGTCGTGGCGGCGGGATTGAGCGGCTTCTACGTCCAGTTCTTCAACGGCCTAATCATCATCCTGTCGCTGCTGGGGCATAAGTGGAACCAGGCAAGGTATCGGTGAGGGCTGTTTCGTTGGCGGATCGCATGCCTTGACGATTGGCGCCGGCGCTCATCGTTTTCGTCATCCACGGGCGAAGCAAGGAGCGTAGCGACGCAGCGCAGACCCGAGGATCCATGCCGCGACTTCAACGCGTCGCTACGGTGCAGAATTCTGCTCCGCTGCACTCCACGGCCAAGGTCACGGCATGGATCCCCGGGTCTCCGCGACGTCGCTTCGCTCCTGCTCCGCCCGTGGATGACGAAGGTGGGAGCTGTCCGCGGGAAAACGCCATCTTCACACCGCCGCCACAAACCCGTCCAGCACGCGTTTCTGGCCGGCCTTGTCGAAGTCGATGGTCAGCTTATTGCCTTCTATTGCCGATATGTTGCCGTTGCCGAATTTCTGGTGGAAGACGCGGTCGCCGACGCTGAAGGGGGACGGCTTGTCGGCGACGGATTTGGCGACCAGTTCGCCGTCGATGGTGCGGCCCTTGACCGAAGTGCGGCCGGCGCCGTAGCCGCTGTCCGTCTCGCCATAGCCGATGCGCTCGACCTGATGGCCGGAGCGCGAGCCCCAATTGCGGTCGGTGGCCTCGGTGCGGTTGGCCTGCGCGCGCTGCCAGCCCGGTGTGGCATAGGTGTTGGAGAAGGCGCCGGATTTTTCGGCGTCGGCGCCGACAGTGTCGAAGCGCGAGGCGCCATAGGGGTTCTGCCGTCCGGCGCCCTGGCCGCCGCGGCCGGAGGCAAAGGAACCGCCGCCATAGGAATTGCCGTAGCCGCCGTAGCTGTTGCCGCTTTCAGCGACCTCGACATGGGCGTTCGGCAATTCTTCGAGGAAGCGCGACGGGATGGTCGACTGCCACAGGCCGTGGATGCGGCGGTTGGAGACGAACCAAAGATGCAGGTTCTTCTTGGCGCGGGTCAGGCCGACATAGGCAAGGCGGCGCTCTTCCTCCAGCCCGGAGCGGCCGCCTTCATCCAGCGCACGCTGGTGCGGGAACAGGCCTTCCTCCCAGCCGGGCAGGAAGACGGTCTCGAATTCGAGGCCCTTGGCCGAATGCAGCGTCATGATCGAGACGGCGTCGAGCCCGGCATTCTGCTCGGCGTCCATGACCAGTGCGACATGCTCGAGGAAGGAGCGCAGCGATTCGTACTCCTCCATAGAGCGGATCAGCTCTTTCAGGTTTTCCAGCCGGCCGGGCGCTTCGACCGAGCGGTCGTTCTTCCACATGTCGGTGTAGCCGCTCTCTTCGAGAATGGTCTCGGCGAGTTCGGTGTGCGGTGTGGTTTCCAGGGCCTTTTGCCAGCGCTCGAAATTGGCGGCCACTTCGCGCAAGGCCGCGCGCGGCTTCGGCTTCAGCTCGTCGCTTTCGGCGAGCTTGGCGGCGGCCTCCAGCATCGGGATGCGCAGCGCACGCGCGGTGTCGTGGATCTGGCGGATGGTGGCTTCGCCCAGGCCGCGCTTCGGCACATTAACGATGCGCTCGAAGGCGAGGTCGTCGGCGCCTTGCGCGACGACGCGGAAGAAGGCCAGCGCATCGCGGATCTCCATGCGCTCGTAGAAGCGCGGGCCGCCGATGACGCGGTAGTTGAGGCCGAGCGTGACGAAGCGGTCCTCGAACTCCCGCATCTGGAAGGAGGCGCGGACCAGGATCGCCATGTCGTTGAGATTGTGCTTTTGCCGCTGGTAGGTCTCGATGGTCTCGCCGACGGCGCGCGCTTCTTCCTCGGAATCCCAGGCGGCGTGGACATGCACCTTGCCGTCTTCGGGATCGTTGCGGTCCGTGAACAGCGTCTTGCCGAAGCGGCCCTCATTGTGGGCGATGAGGTGGGAGGCAGCGCCAAGGATGTGCGCGGTCGAGCGGTAGTTGCGCTCCAGCCGGATGATGGTGGCGCCGGGAAAATCCTTGTCGAAGCGCAGGATGTTGTCGATCTCGGCACCGCGCCAGCCATAGATCGACTGATCGTCGTCGCCGACGCAGCAGATGTTTACGGTGGCGCGGGTTTCGGCCGAAGAGCGCCCAATCTCCCCCCTAGAGGGGGAGATGTCGCCGGAGGCGACAGAGGGGGGCGCTGTCCCTCCAGCCTGTCGGCGCGAGGCGCCCCCCTCTGTCCTGCCGGACATCTCCCCCTCAAGGGGGGAGATCGGCTTGCCTTGAGGCCGCTGCGCCAGGAGGCGCAGCCACATGTACTGCGCGGTATTGGTGTCCTGATACTCGTCGACGAGGATGTATTTGAAGCGCCTGTGGTATTCCTTCAGCACGTCCGGATTGGCGCGGAAGATGCGGATCGGGTGGCACAGCAGGTCGCCGAAATCGCAGGCGTTCAGCGTCTTCAGCCGCTCCTGATAGGCCTTGTAGAGTTCGCGGCCCTTGCCGTTGGCGAAGGCGCGGGCGTCGCCCTCGGCGATGTCGGCCGGGCCTTGCCCCTTGTTCTTCCAGCCGTCGATCATCTGGGCGAACTGCTTGGCCGGCCAGCGCTTGTCGTCCAGACCTTCGGCTTGGATCAACTGCTTGATCAGCCGCACGACGTCGTCGGTGTCGAGGATGGTGAAGTCGGAGCGCAAACCGGCGAGTTCGGCATGTCTGCGAAGCAGCTTCACGCCGATCGAGTGGAAGGTGCCGAGCCATGGCATGCCCTCGACATTGCCTTCGCCGATCAGCACGCCAATGCGGATCTTCATCTCGCGCGCGGCCTTGTTGGTGAAGGTCACCGCGAGGATCTGCGACGGGAACGCCTTGCCGGTGGCGAGGATGTGGGCGATGCGGGTGGTGAGCACGCGGGTCTTGCCGGTGCCCGCTCCGGCCAGCACCAGAACCGGACCTTCGGTGGTTTCAACAGCTAGCCGCTGCTCCGGGTTGAGGCCCTTCAGGTAGTCGGGTGCGTTGTTTTGACCGCTGCGGGCAGCCATGGCGCGCGCGGCGATGCCCGACGGGGCCGTGGGCCGCGCATTGGGTTCGTCGAAAAAGGGCATGTCTTCGGAAAAGCCGGACATTGCCCCGAATGTAGTGATTCGGTGGGGAAAGACCAGAACTGTCTACGTTTTGTTCCGCTAAAGTGCCCGATTGCTGCCCACGCTCCCAGTGCGGTCGATGTTATCCCAATGGCGATGGACCATTACCGCCTGCGCTTGAGGCCCATGCTTGACAGGCGGGACCGTCGGGAGAAAGTTGTGCTTCGGGCAGCGACGCAATGCCGGGTTGCCATGGCAGCGCCGCAAAGCGCAACAGTCGAAGGAGTATCATCTTGGCTGTCACCATCACCTCCCTCATTCTTTTCCTCATCGGCCTGGCACTCGGCGGCGGCGGTATCCGCCTGGCGATGCTGGGCGGCAGCTGGTACTATGTCGTTGCTGGCCTTGCCTTCCTGATCGCCGCCTGGCTGCTTTACCGGCGCAGGTCGACTGCTTTGTGGCTCTACGCGGTGATCGTGCTCGGCACGTTGGCCTGGGCGGTCTGGGAAACCGGCTTCGACTGGTGGGAACTCGGGCCTCGCGGCGGCATCATCGTGCTTCTCGCTTTGTGGCTGCTGATGCCGTGGGCGAGGCGGGGTCTTGTCGGTCCTGACGCACGCGCGCCGCTGATCCTTGCCGTGCTGGCATCATTAGCCGTCGCCGGTTATTCGATGACTTCGGATCCGAAGGATATTGCCGGCGAACTCGGCACCGACAAGGTGGTCGCCAACGCCAATCTCGGCAATGATGTGCCGGCCGGCGAATGGCACTATTACGGCCGCACGCAGTTCGGCCAGCGCTATTCGCCGCTCGACCAGATCACACCGGACAATGTCGCCAAGCTGCAGCCCGCCTGGACCTACCAGACCGGCGACGTGAAGGGTCCCGACGATGTCGGCGAGACCACCTATCAGGTGACGCCGCTGAAGATCGGCGACACGCTCTACATCTGCACGCCGCATAATTTCGCCATCGCAATCGATGCCGCGAGCGGCAAGGAGAAATGGCGCTTCGATCCCAAGGTCAAGCTCGACAAGGACCGCCAGCACCAGACCTGCCGCGGCGTGGCCTATTACGCCGATGCCGCCGGCGCCGCCGGGCAGCCCTGTGCGACCCGCGTCTACCTGCCGACCTCGGACGCGCGGCTGATCGCGCTCGATGCCGCCAACGGGCAGATCTGCCCGGCTTTTGCCGAGGGCGGCACGCTGAACCTTCTGACCAACATGCCCTATCCGAAGTCGGGCTATTATTACTCGACCTCGGCCCCGCTGATCTCAGGCGGCAAGATCATCGTCGGCGGCGCGGTCAACGACAATTATTCGACGCAGGAGCCGTCCGGCGTCATCCGCGCCTACGACGCCGCCACCGGCGCGCTAGTTTGGAACTGGGATTCCGGCAATCCGGACCAGACGACGCCGCTGCCGGCCGGCCAGACCTATACCGCCAACTCGCCCAACATGTGGTCGACGCCGAGCGCCGACGAGAAGCTCGGCCTGCTCTACGTGCCGCTCGGCAACCAGACGCCGGACCAGCTCGGCGCCGGGCGCAGTGCCAATGTCGAGAAGTTCTCGTCGTCGATCACCGCGCTCGACCTTAACACCGGGCAGGTGCGCTGGGTGCGGCAGACCGTGCACCACGATCTCTGGGACATGGACGTGCCGGCGCAGCCGAGCCTGATCGACATCACCAAACCCGACGGCACGGTGGTGCCGGCGCTGGTCGGGCCGACCAAGCAGGGCGACCTCTATGTGCTCGACCGCCGCACCGGCGAGCCGGTCATTGCGGTCAACGAAGTGCCGGCGCCCGGCGGCGCGATCGAAGGTGACCACACATCGCCAACGCAGCCGGTCTCCGACCTTACCTTCATGCCGAAGCCGCTCACCGGCGCCGACATGTGGGGCCTAACCATGTTCGACCAGTTGGCCTGCCGGATCGAATTCCAGGGCCTGCGCTATGAGGGGCGCTATACGCCGCCTTCCGTCCAGGGCTCGCTGATCTATCCCGGCAATTTCGGCACCTTCAACTGGGGCGGCATTGCCGTCGACCCGGTCCGGCAGGTGCTGTTCGGCATGCCGACCTATCTGGCGTTCAAGTCGGAGCTCATTCCGCGCGATCAGGTGCCGCCGCCGGACGAAGGGCGCGGCAGCGAGCAGGGGCTGAACCGCAACGAGGGTGCGCCCTATGCGGTGGTGATGGGGCCGTTCCTGTCGCCGCTCGGCATTCCTTGCCAGGCGCCGCCCTGGGGCTATGTCGCCGGCGCCGATCTCAGGACCGGCAAGATCGCCTACAAGCACCGCAACGGCACCGTCTACGACATGACGCCGCTGCCGCTGCCGCTGAAGGTCGGCGTGCCCGGCATCGGCGGGCCGATGATCACCGCCGGTGGCGTCGCCTTCCTCGGGGCCGCGGTCGACGACTATCTGCGCGCCTACGACCTGACGTCGGGCAAGCAGCTGTGGCAGGCGCGGCTGCCGGCCGGCGGGCAATCGACGCCGATGACCTATACGGTCGCCGACGGCCGCCAGTTCGTGGTCATCGTCGCCGGTGGCCACGGTTCGGTCGGCACCAAGCCTGGGGACTATGTGATGGCCTACGCGCTGCCGAAGTAGGGGCGCAGGGGGGCGCGATCTCTCAGAGGTCGCGCCGACCATCATCTGTGCCGGTATCTTTCCCCCGCATAGTGACGGGGAAACGTGCCCGACTGGGCGATGAGGGGCGGCAAACCTTCCGATCGGCCCGATTGTCGATCAGCCAATCCCCAGATGGCCCTTCAGGCTGGGCACCGAGCCGAGCACCTTGTTGGTCAGGTCGGGGCCGGCGGCGGCTTCGGCCTGCTGGATCAGCGTCGCGCCGGCCTTCTGGATCTGCGCCATGTCGAGCCCGGATGCCTTGAGTGCGGCGACGCCGTTGATCAGCGCGCCGGCCTTCTCGCCGAGAACGCCGCCAAGCGCGCCCTGCAGCGACGACAGAAAACCGCCACCGCCGGCCGGAGCGGCGGCCATGACGTCATATTGATGGGGCGAGGTCGTCGGCGCCGGGGATCTTGGCGAAGAACGCCGAGGCGCTTGTGCCCTCCGCCTCGTGTTCGAGCACCGAGAAAATGGTGCCGACGACTTTCTGCGTCGTCACCTGGTCGAGGCCCGCCTTCTGCGAGACGGTGTTGACGATATCCTGGACGTTCATGGCGTCACTCAGCCCTGGGTTTTCGTGTTGCGGTTCCGCTCAGTGCGGACCCTGATCAACGATCGTCTGCCTGCGTTCAGAACCATCGAGCACAGGGCCAAAGCGGCGGTCGCCGCAAGGACGAGCGCGCTGGCGAGGATCGGGGAAGGCATGGTCATGGTCATCGCTTCCTTCTGGGTCTGACGTGTGGGCACACGGCCAGATACTGGTCGATAGCCACCTTCCCTCACGATTGTGGCAGCGCCAGCAGGATTTATCGCCAATGACCAAAAAGTGATGACATGGCCGCGCATGGCGCCGGCTTTACTGCTCGGGCGCGGCCGGCGCCCTGCGCCCTGAGGCAATCGGCGGCCGCGATGAGTGCTCGACTGGATCATGCCGGCTTGGTCCCTATGTAGCTGGGAACTAAAGCCCGAAGCAGAGGACCCCATCCATGACGAAACCCGACGCCAAGCCCGCCATCACCCAGGCGATGATCGACGCCTATGACGAATATACGCATCTGACGCTCGATCGCCGCCGGTTCATGGAGCAGTTGACCCGGCTTGCCGGATCGGGTGCGGCGGCCGCCGCGATCGCGCCGCTTCTGGCGGCAAATTCGGCGCAAGCGGCTGTTGTCGCCGACAACGATCCGCGGGTGAAGGGCGAGGACATCAGCTATCCCGGCAGCAGCGGCGAGATGAAGGGCTACCTGGTCAAGCCGGCGGACAAGGCGGGCAAGCTTGGGACGGTGATCGTCGTGCATGAGAACAGGGGGCTCAACCCGCATATCCGCGATGTGACGCGACGCGTGGCGCTGGAGGGGTTCGTGGCGCTGGCGCCGGATTTCCTGTCGCCGCTCGGCGGAACGCCAACCGATGAAGACAAGGCGCGCGACATGTTCGCCAAGCTCGATCCGGCGCAGACCATCGCCAACGGTGTCGCGACCGTCGCTTTCCTCAAGAGCGACAAGGACGGCAACGGCAAGGTCGGCGCCATCGGCTTCTGCTGGGGTGGCGGCACGGTCAACATGCTGGCCATCAACGCGCCCGATCTCAGTGCCGGCGTTGCCTATTACGGCATGCAGCCGAAGGCCGCCGATGTATCCAAGATCAAGGCGGCCTTGCTGTTGCACTATGGCGGACTGGACGAGCGCATCAATGCCGGCATCGACGCCTTCAAGAAGGAACTCGACGCGGCGCATGTCGAATACACGGTCTATGTCTATGAAGGCGCCAACCATGCCTTCAACAACGACACGTCGGCAGCGCGCTACGACAAGAAGGCAGCGGACCTCGCCTGGGGCAGAACGATCGCCTTCCTCAAGCAGAAACTGGCATAGGGCGTTCGTCTAATCCGTGTTCGCCGGCTTGTGGAAGGCGACGCCGGCGACCACCAGCGCAATGCCGAGGCAATCGGTAAAACTTGGAATCTGGCGCAGCACGACGACGCCGATCAGCGTCGCGGTGACGGGCAGCAGCGACAGCATCAGCGCGAAGCTGGCGCGTGGCAGCCGCGACATGGCGAGCTGGTCGCAGATGTAGGGAATGACAGAGGAACAGATGCCGACGCCGATGGCGGCGAACAGCAGCGGCAGTGAGAAAAAGGCCGGCAGCGCATCGGTGAGGCCGATCGGCAGCACGACGATGAAGGCGATCGCCATGGCAGCACCCAGGCCGGCGATGCCGGCGCCTACGCCAGACGCGGCAACGCGGTGGCCGAGCACGATGTAGCCGACAAACAGCGCGCCGTTGAGGAAGGCCCAGCACAGCCCGATGGGATTGTCGGACCATCTGACGTCGATGAGCAGCAAGGTGCCAGCGACGGCGACGACAAGGGCGGCAAGATTGCGCGGGCTCCTGAGGCCGATCGCCGCGACGCCGATGGTGCCGACGAATTCGATCGCCGCCACCAGCGAGATCGGCAGGCGGTCGAGCGCCAGGTAGAACGAACAGTTCATCACCGCCAGACAGGTGCCGAAGGCCAGCAACAGCAGTCTTGTCGAGCGATCGGCGCGGGCGAAGCTTCGCCATGGACGGGTCAGCGGCGCGAAGATGAGTGCTGCCGTGGCGATGCGCAGCCACGCCATGCCGAGCACGCCGACATGCGGGAAAAGCAGCACGGCGAAGGCCGGCCCGAGATAGTGGAAGACGGCGCTGACGGCGAACCAGACATGCGGCGGCAATTTTGCCGTCGGCCTGGCCAGGGTGGGGTTGCCCGGGGCAGGATCTGCCGTAAGAGCTTGCGTTTGATCATCCACCGGATCAGTATCGCAGGCATATTTGCCGGTTTATATGAGTGATGATGGGCTCGTCTGGCGAGATTTCTCTCAGAAGCAAGGAATTTCCCATGAAGCGCCTTCGAACTGAAAGTGCCGACCTCGATGTCTCTGACATGAAGATCCTGCGTCTGCTGGAGAAGGACGCGCGCACCAGCACGGCGGAGCTGGCACGCTCAGTCGGTCTGTCGGCGCCGAGCGTGGCCGAGCGCATCAAGCGGCTGCAGGAAAGCGGCGTCATCGAGGCCTATTCGGTCAGGATCAACCCGGCGGCACTCGGCCTGCCGCTGTCGGCATGGCTGCGCATCCGGCCGGTGCCGGGGCAACTGGCCGTCGTGGCCGAGATCATCCGCGAACTGCCGGAGATCGTGCAATGCGACCGGGTGACCGGAGAGGATTGTTTCATCGCGCTGGCGCATGTCGGCTCGGTGGCCGAACTCGAGCGGGTGATCGACCGCATCATTCCTTATGCGATGACCAATACGGCGATCATCCAGTCGTCGCCGGTGGTGGCGCGCTCGGCGCTGGGAGCGTTGAGGCGCCAGGCTTGACCTACGGGAGAGGAACCTATGCGTGGCCGCGCTTCATGCGCGCCTGCTTCAGGATGGCGCGCCAGCGGATCATGTCGAACGGGATCGGCTCATTGTTGTTGGCGATGTGGAAGATCTCGTTGTTGACGTTCTTGAGCGAGCGCCAGAAATCATAGTCGGTGATGCGCGGATCGGCGGCCAGCCTGTCCACTTCGACCTTGATGTCGGTTTTCATGCACTTTCCTCGAACCGGCGCCGCGCCGCCCGTGTCGCTACCTCGATGCGGATCGTTTTCGACCGACCCGCTGAGTCGCGCAACGGCTCAGATGGCTTGTTCCCGTTAAAACCTTGGTAAGGTTAACGAGGGCGCCGCGCCGCTTCAAGCATTGCTGCCGGCCGACGGCAGGGTTCTGCGATTTTAGATTGCGGGTGTGGCTTTGAAGCCGGGAACGAGAAGGTGTCGGCTTCGCCCTATTTGCGTTTGATGCTGATCGAACGGCCGGCCCGTTCCGGCATCGGCAGTGCCGAATGGGCGGCGCGCATGGCTTCGACCCTGGCCAGCACATCGGCGGGGAAGGGCGCCACCTTCGGCCCGGACATGTCGACATGCAGCGACAGCGATTCGGAAGTCGCGGCCAGCCAGCCGTCGACATGGCGGATTTCCTGGTAGGCCCGCAGCCGCTTGTCGTCGTGGTCGATGAGCTGGAAGGAGACCGTGACCTTGTGCTCGAGATGCAGCTCCTGCACGTAGCAGACATGGACTTCGGCCGTGTAGATGGTCAGGCGACGATCCTTGGCATAGTTCGGTCCCATGCCCATTGCCTCGAAGGCACCGTCCGAGCAGCGGTCGAACAGCACGTTGTAATAGGCCATGTTGAGATGGCCGTTGTAGTCGATCCAGTCCTTCTCGATGTCCATGGGTTTCGAGACGAAGGGAGTGGGGATGGGCATCGAAACTTCCTTGTTCTGGCGCTGGACAGAGCGTGGCGGGTAAGACTACGCATCCATAATCGCATAACAAGCGTGGACACTGGTCCATTCGCGGAGGAATTCATGGCTCTGAGCGACCTCAACCCGGTCGAACGCAACGAGGAAGGCATCGCTGCGGTGCTCGGCATTCTCAAGCAACAGCTTGGCGAGCGATTCCAGACCGGTCAGGCGATCCGCTCGCAGCACGCGCATACCACCACCTATATTCCGACGCAGGCGCCTGACGGCGTCGCGTTTCCGGAGACGACCGCCGAGGTGCAGGAGATCGTGCGCGCCTGCGCTGCGCACCGCGTGCCGGTGATCGCCTTCGGCGTCGGCTCCTCGCTGGAAGGCCATACCAACGCACCGGGCGGCGGCATATCGGTCGACACATCGCGCATGAACCGTATCCTGGCGGTCAATCCACAGGATCTCGACTGCACGGTCGAACCCGGCGTCACCCGCGAGGATTTGAACCGGCATCTGCGCGACACCGGACTGTTCTTTCCGATCGACCCCGGCGCCAATGCCTCGCTCGGCGGCATGGCCGCAACGCGGGCCTCCGGCACCAACGCGGTGCGCTACGGCACGATGCGCGAGAACGTGCTGTCGTTGACCGCCGTCATGGCCGACGGCGAGACGGTGACGACCGGCAAGCGGGCGAAAAAGAGCTCGGCCGGCTATGATCTGACGCGGCTGCTGGTCGGCTCGGAAGGCACGCTCGGCATCATCACCTCGCTGACCTTGAAGCTGCAAGGCATCCCGCAGGCGATCTCCGGCGGCGTCTGCCCGTTTCCGAGCGTCGAGGCGGCCTGCAACGCTGTCATCGCGACGATCCAGATGGGCATCCCGGTGGCGCGCATCGAACTGGTCAACGCGCTGCAGATGCGGGCGATGAAGAATTATTCCAAGCTCGACTATCCCGAGAGCCCGTGCCTGTTCGTCGAGTTTCATGGTAGCGATGCCGGTGTTGCCGAACAGGCCGAGACCTTTGGCATGATCGCGGAAGAGAATGGCGGCGGGCCGTTCCTGTGGACCAGCGTCGCCGAGGAGCGCACCAAACTGTGGAAGGCCAGGCATGACGCCTACTGGTCGTCGCTGACACTGCGGCCGGGCGCCAAGGGGCTGTCGACCGATGTCTGCGTGCCGATCTCGCGCTTTGCCGAATGTGTGCTGGAAACCGAGGCCGACATAGAAGAGATGGGTCTGATCGCGCCGATCGTCGGCCACGCCGGCGACGGCAATTTTCACGTGCTGGTGCTGATGGATGTCAACGATCCCAGGGAGATCGCGTTGTCGGAAAAGTTCGTCGCGCGGCTCAACATGCGGGCGATCGCCATGGACGGCACCTGCACCGGCGAGCACGGCATCGGCCAAGGCAAGATCGGCTTCCTGCGCCATGAGCTAGGCCACGGCGTCGACATCATGCGCACCATCAAGCAGGCGCTGGATCCGCTTGATATCATGAACCCTGGCAAGATCTTGCCGATGGCGTGGAAATAGAGGAGTGGCCTCAAGCGAGACACTGCTGCCGATCGACGTGCCGCCATCGTCCGCCGGCGCGCCTTTGCCTCATGTCTTCGCCGATGAGCGCAGGCTGCTCGTTGCTTACGTCGCCCACAGACCGGATCCAAAATTCGACGGCACGAATCCACGCTCGATCTCGTCTGTGACCGGCGATCAATCGATCGTAATCCTAACGGCAGAACCCTATCTGGCGTTGCAATTCGGCCCGTCGAACGACGAAGCCATCAGCGGGCACCGTCTCTATGGACTTGGGCTGCAGCCTTATTCCGCGTTCGAAGTTCTCAATTCTACCTGGATCTCCTCCTTCGAAAAGGCAAATCGGGTTCATACATCCCATACACCGGAGCTGTTTTCCGGTTATCAGCACTTTGTACTCACGTTCCACGATTCGACGCTGGAATTCATCACCGAGAACTTTTCGGCCAGCCTTCATCAGGGGGCGGTACTGCCGGCGCTGATGGAAAGTGTCGGTCATGCTGTTCCCACGCGCCGTGTCAAGCCAACGGGATTTTTCTCACGGCTTTTGGGGCGTGGTTGATCACCGGGATTTCCCTGTACCTTGATCGGACCGTCGTTTGGACGCAGACTTCGGCCTGGGACGAGCGGAAGAGGCAAGCTCCACCAACGGAGGAACGACTTCATGGCGATTTCACGCAAGGAAGCGGCGCGTGCGCTGAGCGCGGACGAACAGGAACTGGTGGAGAAATCGCACCACCCGGCGGTGCAGGAGCTTTCCGACGCCGATCTTGCCGGCCTGGTCAAGCTGTGCGGGAGCGGCGCGACAAGGCGCAGACCCAAGCACACCGCCGCCGGCGTGAGATACGCGGCAAGGGAGCGCCGAAAGGCGCCGCGCCCTCAAAGTCCGATGGCGGTTCGCAGACAAAGCTTGCGGTGCTGGCCATGACCATGCGGCGGCTGAATGGCGAGGCCGAGCGGCGCCGGCAGCTGGCGGCCAGCGTTTCGCTGATCGAAAACGCGCGCAAGGCATTTGTCATGAAGCAAGGGGCGACGCCGGAAGGCCCTGCTTTCAATTCGCGCACCGCGCGCAAGGGGATGCGGTCGGTGGCAAACCAGAGGGCGCAAGACCTCGTCCGACCGATGGAGCTT
>NZ_RZTC01000031.1:40822-41529 GCF_004023165.1 Mesorhizobium sp. M7A.F.Ca.MR.176.00.0.0
ATGGGAGCTTGGCCGGCAGCGAAAGGCGGCCAAGGTGGCGCAAGCAAAGCGCGACGCACGCTGAGGGTTCTGACAATCGCCGGGTGAAATCGTTGGGACGCCGGCCTGCCGTGCGGTCGCAGGCGTCTTCTATGCGCCCTCAACAAGGGTTTGCAGCATGGGGCGGGTTGGCGCGAAGAACGTCGTGCCGGTGTGCGGCGTCGAGAAATCGAGCAGCCGGTCGTAAGCGCCCGGCGGCTCACCGATGTACATTCGCTGCAGCATCCTCTCGATCACCCAGAGATACCTGCTGTAGCCGATAAAGTAGGTGCCGAACTCCTTTTGCCCCGGCCTGCCGAACGGCATGTTGTCGCGCAATATGTCGTACTCATTGCCATCGGCATCCTCGATGGTGGCCAGCGACTTGTGTGATTTGCGAGGTGCGTCGTCATCATCGATTTCGATGTTGTCGATCTTGGTGCGGCCGATGATTTCTTCCTGGAGAGGCGTTGGCGTCCGCCCCCATGC
The DNA here is from genome assembly GCF_004023165.1 of Mesorhizobium sp. M7A.F.Ca.MR.176.00.0.0. Lineage (NCBI taxonomy): Bacteria > Pseudomonadati > Pseudomonadota > Alphaproteobacteria > Hyphomicrobiales > Phyllobacteriaceae > Mesorhizobium > Mesorhizobium sp. M7A.F.Ca.MR.176.00.0.0. The sequence goes on from NZ_RZTC01000031.1 coordinate 41,330, forward strand.
CTGGAGATCGTGCAGGTACTTCTGGACGACGACATAGCTGCCGCCGGCGAAGTCGGCGTCCTCATCACCGACGAGTGCCGAGGCGGGCAAATCGAGGCCTGTCGGGTTGGCGGTGCCGTCGACGAAGCCGAGCAGGTCACGGGCATCGAAATAGCGAAAACCGGAAACCTCGTCGACGACGCTCACGGCATCACCGAGAT
>NZ_RZTC01000031.1:41539-44759 GCF_004023165.1 Mesorhizobium sp. M7A.F.Ca.MR.176.00.0.0
CGAGCAGAATGCGCTCGAACTCGAAGCACATATCGGGCCGCTCGGAGCGGATGTGGAAGAGAAGATCGCCGGCGGTCGAAGGCGCCGAATGAACGGCACCCTTGATCGGCGCAAACGGTTTCAGTTCCAGCGGCCGCCGATCTGGAGAAAGACGATCCCAGAGATCGCGGCCGATGCCGGAAATGCACGAAAGCCGCCCGGAAAGATCGCGAAATCCAACGGTTTTGACGAGATCGTCGATCCCGCCAAGCACGGAGGCAACCTTGGCGAGCGCGGTCTGGCCGCTGGCGACGGTGACGACAAGAAAGACCGCCGAAAGCGACAGCGGGGCGTCGACACTTTGCGCATCGATCGGCACGCGATCCCAGTTCTTTCCAGACATCCGAATTCTCCGCTTCGCCGGGATTTGTTTCAGATCATCCGGGATCGCGCAACACTGGATGAATTGCCTCTTTATCGACACGCGGATGCGGGTAGAGTGCGGCAGAATTTCAATCAACCCGTTCGGAGCTGATGCTCGCACGCCTGTTCGTGATCTTTGGTGGCCTTTTTGTGCTGGTGCTGTGTGCGGCGCTGGTGGTGCCGTATTTTGTCGACTGGACAGGCTATCGCGCCCAATTCGAGCGCGAGGCGAGCGCCATTCTCGGCCGCAAGGTGACCGTGCAGGGCGACGCCACGGCAAGGCTGTTGCCGTTCCCCTCGGTGACCTTCTCCAACGTCGCCGTCGCCGGCGGCCCCAATGGCCAGCCGGCCATGACCGTCGAGACGTTTTCGATGGATGCGGAACTGGCGCCCTTCCTGCGCGGCGAAGTGCTGATCTTCGATATGCGGCTGGTGCGGCCGAAAGCGACCATCGATATCGCCAATGACGGCACTGTCGACTGGGCGATGCGGCCGTCCTCTCCCTTCGACCTCAATCAGATCTCGATCGAGAAGCTGACGGTGACGGAAGGGCAGATCGAACTGCGCCATGCCGCCGGCGGGCGCAGCCACCTGTTTTCCGAGATCAATTCGACCATCTCGGCCAAGTCTCTGGCCGGGCCATGGCGCATGGACGGCACGCTGCGGCTCGACGGTCTTCGCACCACGGTCACTGCCTCCACCGGCAAGGCCGAAGGCAACGGGCAGATGCGGCTTCGGCTGAAGGCCGATCCCGACGCCTATCCGCTGGTCATCGAAGCCGACGGCAATGCTGGCATCGTCAACGGTGCCGCCGTCTATTCCGGCCAGTTCAAGATCTCCGGCGCCGACAAGAACAGCGCCGAACTCCGCGGCACCGACGGCGAGACGGTGAAGGTCTCGGCCGGTAAGCCCGATCCGGGCTTTCGGCTGAACGGCAAGTTTTCGCTCGACCACGAGAAGCTCGGTGTCGACGAGTTCCGCTTCGAGACCGGGCCGCTCGACAACCCCTACATCGCCGATGGCAAGGCTTCTGTCGATCTCGGGCTGAAACCGAGTTTCGCCATCGAGGCCAATGGCGCGCAGGTGCAGTTCGACGAGGCGGTGGGCGCCGAGGCCGGCGCCGGCCTGACGCTGGACCAGCGCATTGCGGCGTTTGAGCAGGCGCTGCTCGACATGCCGAAGCCGACCATTCCCGGCACCGTCGAGGTCAAGCTGCCGGCGGTGGTGGTCGGCGACACCACGGTGCGCGACGTGCATCTTTCCGCCGAGCCGGTCGATGGCGGCTGGTCGGTGAAATCGCTTGCCGCGACCTTGCCCGGCCGCACCAAGCTGGAAGCCGATGGCATGCTCGTGCTCAATTTGGAGGGTCATTTCGGCTTCAACGGTTCGCTGCTGCTGGCCGTGGCGCAACCCTCCGGCTTTGCCGCCTGGCTGTCGAAGGATGTCGACGAGGCGATCCGCCGTCTCCCTGCCGCCGGCTTCAAGGCCAAGGTCGACCTCTCGCAGAAGCGCCAGGCCTTCAGCGATCTCGAATTGATCCTGGGCAAGGCGAAGTTTTCCGGCCGCATCGATTCCAGCCAGCCCGACGATGCCAAGCCCTCAGTGCTGATGCGTCTCGAAGGGGGCGACCTCGATGTCGACGGGCTGGCGGCCTTCGCCTCGATCTTCGTCAGCGACAAGGGCGCCAATCGCTTTGCCGACCGCGACCTCGATTTCCAGATCAAGGCAGGGCCGGTCAACGCTGGCGGGTTGACCGCGGATACCGTCGACACGGCGCTCAGGCTGCGCGACGGACTGCTCGAAATCGACCGGCTGTCGGTGGGCGGGCTGGCCGGCGCCTCGATCAGCGCCACCGGCAGGATCAAGGATTTCCCGGCGAGCCCGACCGGCAAGCTCGATGCATCGGTGGTTGCCGTCGATCTGAAGCCGCTGATCGACGTCGCCGCCCGGCATTATCCCGACAGCGCCGTGCTCAAGGGACTGGCGAGCCGTGCCGCAGCCTATCCCGAGCTGTTCCAGGATGCGCGTGTCGACCTCGTGGCGAGTGCGGCCGACAATGGCGACGGCACCACGGGCCTGGCGGTGAGCGGACAAGGCAAGGCCGGCGGCTCGGCCTTTTCCGCATCGCTGTCGGGAAAGGGGGCGGTGGACAAGCTTCTCGAAGCGCCGGTGGCGCTTACCTTCAATGCCAAAAACCCTGATGCCACCACGCTGCTGGCCCTCTACGGCCTGCCGGCACTGCCGCTCGGCATGCTGGGCGAGGCAAGCACCGACATTCAGGCCAAGGGAACGCTTGGTGGCGGCCTGACGACGAATTTCAGCCTTGCCGGCAACGACTTCAAGGCGGGTTTCGAGGGGACGATCGCCGATACGCCGCAAGGCTTCGCCGCCAAGGGCAAGCTCAGCCTCGATGCCGCCGACATCGAGCCATGGCTGATGACGACAGGTATCGGCCTGCCGGGCATGGGGGCGGGCATGTCGACGTCGTTTTCGGCACAGGGCGACTATGGCAACGGCCTGCTGGTGCTGGACGAACTCAACGGCGCCATCAACGAAGCGGCGGTGTCCGGCGACGTCAATATCGATGTAAAGGAGGGGGTCGACGGCAAGGCCGGCGTGCCGCATCTGGCCGGGGCGCTGATGCTCGACGAACTCGACCTCGATCCGATGGCGGTGGCGCTGTTCGGCGATTCCGCCTTTCTTGCCGACAAGGAAGAAACCAATAAGGGTGGCGTGTGGCCGGCGACACCGTTCAGCCAGAAATCCAACCTGCCGTTCACCGCCGACCTAGACCTGACGACGGCAGCGCTCGCCGCCG
>NZ_RZTC01000031.1:44768-45199 GCF_004023165.1 Mesorhizobium sp. M7A.F.Ca.MR.176.00.0.0
GGCTCGACCAGGAAGGCATCCGCGTTTCGGATTTGAAGGCGAAATTGCTGGGCGGGGCGCTCACCGGCCTGTTCGAACTGAAGAACAATGACGGCACCGGCCTGTTCTCTGGCCAGATGAAACTGGCGGGCGCCGATCTGGCGACCGTGCTGCCGGATGCCGGCATCAGCGGCATCGGCGATTTCTCGACGGCGCTGTCAAGCAGCGGCAAATCGGTCGAAGGGATGGTGGCCGCCTTGTCGGGCTCCGGCACGGCGGCGTTGAAGGGCGTGAAAGTTGCTGGTGTCAATCCAGATGCGTTCAGCGCGTTCCTCGCCAAGGCGGATGCGATCGGGCGCGACATCGACGCGGCCAAGACCGCCGGCTTTGCGCCTGACATCGCCGCTAATGGCAGCTTCGCCGCTGGCGATACCGACGTCGCCTTCACGGGT
>NZ_RZTC01000031.1:45209-58142 GCF_004023165.1 Mesorhizobium sp. M7A.F.Ca.MR.176.00.0.0
GCCGCCTGTCAGCCTGGAAAATCCAGCGGCGACCTTGTCCGCCGACGTCACGGCGGATCTCAACGCGGCCACGGTGTCGGCCAAGGGTGCGATCACCTATCGGCCTGGCGACGAGGCACTGGTCGGCTCCGAGCCGGTCGTGAATTTCACCGCCGAGGGGCCGTTCGGCGCTGTCAAACGAGCATTCGACAGTGAGCCGCTGGCGCAGTTCCTGACCCAGCGCGCGCTGGAGAAAGAGCAGCAGCGCGTCGAGGCGATGCAGGCCGCGTTGCTGGAAAAGCAGCGGCTTCGGCGCGAGGTGCGCTACTACGCGGCGTTGAAGACCGAACGGGATAAGGCCGCCGAGGAATTGCGCAAGCAGGAGGAAGCAGCACGGCTGAAAGCCGAGGCCAAGGCCGAAGCGGATGCCCAGGCGAAAGCCGATGCCGATGCCAAGGCTCAGGCCGACGCGGAGGCGAAAGCAAAGGCGGACGCCGATGCCAAAGCCAAGGCGGACGCCGACGCCAAGGCCGCTGCCGAACAGCAAGCCGCCGACGAGGCGGCCAAGGCGCAGGTCGACAAGCAGGAGCGGCAGAAGGCGGAAGAGGCTGTGCGCATCGCGGCGCAGGAAAAGGCAAGGCTCGAGGCCGAACGCAAGGCCGCGCAGCAGGCTCCGAAGGTGGAGCGGGCGCCGCTGCCGGAAGCCAACGACAATCCGCCGCCGGCCAAGCCGAAGTCCAATCCGTTCACGATCGACAATCTGCTGAAGTCGCTGCAGTAGGCCAAACGCCTTCCTGATCGGCGATCCGCAGATTCAGAGGACGAGCAGTTGCGCGCTCTCTGCCGCATAGCGGGCATGGCGGAAATCCCGGATGGTCAAGAGTTTGCCATCCTGCCACGCCAGCAGGATGAAATAGGCAGGGGGCGCCTTCGGATCATTGGGATCGCGAACGAGGATTGCCGGCCTGTCTTCGACGAAGCCGGGCACGAGACGCCAGTCCTGCACCCGGGAATAGTTGCCGAAATAGGTACCTACTTCCTTGCGGCCGTTCAGCCGTGTCCGGGCAACCAGTTCCAGTCGTACTTCTTCGGCCAGCATGTCGCGCACCGCATCGAAATCGCGTGCGTTGAAGCGGTCGATATAAGCGTTGAGCAGCAGGCGCTCCGCGGCACTCAGTTTCGGAACAGGACGGTCGTCCGGTTCGTCAGCAAGATGGCGGAGCCGGCCGCGACCGCGATGCAGCGCCGCCTTGATGGCAGGGATGCTGGTGTCGAGCATGTCGCTGATCTCCTGCAGCGAATAGCCTAGAACGTCCATCATGATCACGCTGCTTCGCTGCGCGACGGGAAGGCGCATGAAGGTGTGCAGGCTGGCCGCCGCGGCCTGACGATCGGCGGTGGGATTGGCTGGGTCGACGATCATGTCCGGGTCCTCATCGGAAAAAGCCCTTTCGCGGGCTCGCCGGCGCAGAAAATCGAGCGCCGCATTGTGGGCTATGCGGAACAGCCAGCCCTCCGGATTGGCGATCGGGCCGGCATCCGGCAGCGCCTCGAACCCCTTGGCCAGGGCTTCCTGCAGCACGTCCTCGCCGTCGATGGCCGAGCCGGTCATGCGGGCGCAATAGCGATGCAGTTTTGGACGCATTTCGCCGAACAGGCGGGCAAAAGGTTCGCGGATCTCGCCGGGGATAGTCATGCGCCTCTGTTCGCCGTTATTGGTCCAGCATCCGGTAGTGGCCCACCACGGTCATTTCCTCGCGCTGCGGACGCTCGATCAAGCGATCCCTGATGCCGCTCTGAAAGGCCTCGAATGCCGCCAGCCCGGTGATAATGTCGGCATGGGCCTCGGTTTTCGTCTCTACCATATGGATAAAGGTCCCGTCGTCGGACCGCCATGTCATGTAGCGAACGCCGTCCGGCGATTTTTCCCGCAGCTCCTGGAACACGGCCTTGACCAGCCGCTCATTCTCATCGGCCCGTTCCGGTTTCGTCTTGTAGCGTATCAGGTGGCGTTTCATCGCAGTTGTTCCTCTTGGTTGCCCTGCGCCTTTGGGAGTGCTCATCCTTGAGACGTTGTCGTTGGGCGAAAGGATTCGGCGCCGAAAAATAATTCGTGTCGCCCGCAAGACGCCGGAGCGCTCACTCGCGATCGAGCAGCCGCCGCAGCATCGGTTCGATGCGTGACAGTTCGTCGAGATGCGCCGCCGACAGTTCGGCCAGGCAATCGTCGGCGCGCTCGGTCAGATGTAGCAGCACGCGGCGGTGGTCGTCCTTGTCCTGATCCCTTGTGACCAGCCCAGCTTCGCCGAGGCGGTTGACCAGTTCGACGGCGCTGTGGTGGCGGATGCGCAGGCGTTCCGCGAGGTCGCCAACCGTCACCGGGCCGCCGCCGGGGAATCCCTTGATCGCCAGCAGCGCCTGATGCTGGCGCGGGGTCAGGCCGGCGTCTTCCGCCTGGACCTGGCTGAATTCGAGGAAGCGGCGGATCAGGTAGCGAAACTCCGACAGCCGCTGGTAATCGGCCTGGCTGATGGCGGGGCGTGGTTTTTGTGGCTGCGACATATCAGACATGTGTTCGTTTTCCGGCGAAAGCTCAAACGGATTTCGGGCGAAACCGGCTTGAATATTTATATCGTGTTACGATACATAGCAACCGATAAACCCGGCTGGCCGCTTCGACCGTGCCGCATCTCAGACACACGGCCCGCCGCCAGGAAGCAATTTTGCCATGAAGACCCCTCATTCGAATCCGGAGCACCTGCGCGATTTCACCACGGATGCCAGGGTGCTGCTCGTCGCCGCTATTGCCGTGGTGGTGGCGACAGCCGGGTTGTTTGCCGGCATCGCGCTTTTGAAGCTGATCCGGCTGGCCACCAACATCGCCTATTTCGGCCAGTTCTCGCTTGCCGACCTGAAGCTTGAGGACACACCGCTTGGGCTTGCCGCCGTCATCGTCCCGGTGATTGGTGCGCTGATCATCGGCCTGATGGCGCGCTTCGGCAGCGAGAAGATCCGCGGCCATGGCATACCCGAGGCCATCGAGGCGATCCTGCTCGGGCGCTCAAAACTCGACGCCAAGGTGGCGATCCTGAAGCCGCTGTCGTCGGCGATCTCGATCGGCTCCGGTGGACCGTTCGGCGCCGAAGGGCCGATCATCATGACAGGCGGCGCGATCGGCTCGCTGATCGCGCAGATGCTGCCGGTCAGCGACAACGAGCGCAAGACGCTGTTGGTGGCTGGTGCGGCAGCAGGCATGACCACGGTGTTCGGAACCCCGATCGCCGCCATCATGCTGGCCGTCGAACTGCTGCTATTCGAATGGACCCCGCGCAGCTTCATTCCGGTGGCGGTCGCGGCTGTTATCGCCGAGGTCGAGCGCACCATGCTGCATCTGCCCGGGCCGATCTTCCCGTTTCAGGGCGGCATGGCGGTTTCGTTCACCGGGCTTGGCGGCTGGGTTCTGGTTGGCATCTGCGCCGGCCTGCTATCGGGGCTTTTGACGCAGATGGTCTATGCCTGCGAGGACGGTTTTCAGAAGCTGCCGATCCACTGGATGTGGTGGCCTATGATCGGCGGTCTGGTGGTCGGCATAGGCGGGCTGATCGAACCGCAGGCGCTCGGCGTCGGCTATGACAACATCACCGACATGCTGGATGGCCGCACCGTCGCGACGGCGGCCCTCCTGCTGCTGGTGGTGAAGGCGATCATCTGGTCGGTAGCGCTCGGCTCGGGAACGTCGGGAGGTGTGCTGGCGCCGCTGTTGATCATGGGCGGGGCTATGGGCGCTGTGCTCGCCGGCGTTCTGCCTGCCGCGGATCCCGGTTTCTGGGCGCTGCTGGCGATGGCCGCCACGATGGGCGGCACGATGCGTGCGCCGCTGACCGCCACGTTTTTCGCCGTCGAACTGACCGGCAACACACATATGCTGGTGCCGCTGATTGCTGCCTGCGCTGCGGCGCACGCCGTCACCGTGCTTCTGATGAAGCGGTCGATCCTGACCGAAAAGATCGCCAGAAGGGGACATCATCTGGTTCGCGAATACCGCGTCGACCCTTTCGCCCTGACCAGGGTGCGCGAGGTGATGACCTCACAGGTTGAAAGCGTGCCGGCGACGATGACGCTGCATGGCGCTGCGGCATTCCTGACAGCGCCGGAAACACGGCATCCGAGTTTCCCGGTGGTCGATGAGCTCGGCCATGTGCTGGGCCTCATCGATCCGCCGGCTATATTGCGCTGGAGACGCGCCGGCACGCACCGCACCACCACGCTTGGCGAACTGCTGGCCGGCAGCAAGGTGACGCTGGCCTATCCGGACGAATATCTCGAAGGCCTCTCCGACAAGCTGCTGACGGCCAACGTCTCTCATCTGCCCGTCGTCACTCGCGAAGGCTCCTTGCTGGTCGGCTATGTCGGCTGGAAGGATTTGATGCGCGTGCGGTCCAGGAAACAGGCCGAGGAGCGCGAGCGTTCGACCTTGCTTGGCTTCGGCACCAGACGCAGGAAGAAGGAAGCGGCGGTCGAAGGCCTCTAGAAATCCGTTCCGCGCTTCGCCCACTCCAGGACATGGAGCCTCAACGCAGAGGACAGGTTGGTGTCGCGGGGCCTTGTCTCGTCGACTTCGGCAACAAGCGCGGCAAGCGTCAGCTTTCTGGTCGCCGCGATCGCGACGAGGTCGTCATAGAAGGGTTTTTCGAGCGAGTAGCTGGTGCGGTGACCGCGAATGGTCACAGAACGCTTTTCGACCGGGCTCATTGACGGTCGGGGTCGCCGGGCTTTTCACGACGATGCCCGGCAACGAATTTTTCGCTCTTGTCGGCGGCGATGCGGTCGCGTTCTTTTTCGGCCTTGGAGCGGCCGTGCAGCGCGCGATTCTGTTCGGCGGCGCGCAGCTTTTCGTCCCGCGCCTTCTGCTTGCGGGCCTGGCGGAGATTGACGATCTCGGCCATGCCGTCGGCCTATTTCTTGCGGAAGGCGTCGAGCGAAACCACTTCGGCGCCCTTGGTGGCGGCGTCCGCGGCAGCGGGCTTCTTCTCCGCCTCGGCGGCGGCCTTCTTCTCGGCCTTCGGCTTTTTCTCGGAGACGATGGTCAACGGCTCCGGAGTTGGCGCAGCCGGTTCCTCGGCTGCCGCGCCATCCGTCTTGACGTCGAATTCGAGCTCGAAATTGACGGAGGGATCATAGAAGCCGCGCACGGCCGAGAACGGGATTTCGAGTTTTTCCGGCACATCGGAAAAGGACAGGCCGACCTCGAAGCCGGTGTCGGTCACCTTCAGGTCCCAATACTGGAACTGGATGACGATGGTCATCTGCTCGGGATAGCGCTCGCGCAGCCGCGAAGACACGCGTACGCCCGGCGCGCCGGTCAGGAAGGTGATGAAGAAGTGGTGGTTGCCGGGGAGGCCGGTGCGCGCGACTTCGGCCAGGACCTTGCGCATGACGCCGCGCAACGCCTCCTGGGCCAGAATGTCGTAGCGGATGTGGTCGTCGGCCATGTGGCGGTCGGGTTCCGTTGAATCGTCCGCATAGCTGTAATCAAGCTTGAGGGCGGCGTAAACCGCATATAGATCACCCTCGCGCGGAAGCGAAGACTATTGCCAGCGATTTGATCGCTCAGGCGCTGGCGAGCGCGCTTTGCTTTTCGGACGATGCCGCGGACCGGCGCTTGCCGAAGGCGCGCAGGAAGGTGCGCACGCCATTGGTCGCGGATTGCAGCACCTCGTCCTCGCGCGGCGAGCCGCCAAGCATGAAGCTGGTCTGCAGTTCGGCATTGACGAGGCCAAGGAACTGGCGTGCCGCCACGTCGGGATCCTCGATCGTGAGATGGCCGCCATAGGCGAGGCGGGCGAAGCGGGCGGCGATTGCTGGCCATGTCCTGCCCGGACCCTGTTCGCGCCATTCGGCAAACAGTTCGGGATAGCGCTCGCCTTCGGTCTGGATCAGCTTGCGCAGGAATTTTCCGTCGCGGTTGCAGATGCAGTTCTGGTTCAGGCGCACGGCAAAGCCGATCAGGTCGGCTTCGAGATCCCCCGGCTGGTCGGGGAAGGTGGCAATGGTGGCGAAGATGCCGGCATTGCAGCGTTCGGTGAGGTCGCGGACCACAGCGACGAACAGTCTCTCCTTGTCGCCATGATGGTTGTAGATCGTCTGACGCGAAACGCCGGCTTCGGCCGCGATCAGATCGATGTTGGCGCCAGCGAAACCTTCGCGGCAAAACACGGTGGCGGCGGAGTCGACGATCGAGAGGCGCTTGGCCTCATGGCCGCGTGGCGGGAAAATGTCAGGAGAAACGGGCAGCTTCATAAAAAACTATATAGAGGTGATTGACGATTTAGACAAGAGTGTCTAAATTTGTGGACACAAGATAAAGAGATTTCGCGTGAGAGAGACGAATAGGATTCGCTCTTGAGGTGTCGGAATCTCACGGGATGGAACGTCCTAGGTTAGACGTCGCCTGGCGGCGGCAACCAGATTTGAAAGAAGCCTTTATCATGAGTCCCAAATTCCTCCGCATCGCGGTCGTGCTCGGCTTGTTGTCCGCCATCGGCCCGTTCGCCATCGACATGTATCTACCCGCGTTGCCGTCGATCGGCGCGGATCTGCATGCCAGCACCGCTGCCGTGCAGATGAGCCTGTTGATCTTCTTCCTGTCGATGGGTTTCGGCCAGATCGTCGTCGGGCCGATCTCCGACATGGTCGGCCGCAAGCTGCCGCTTTATGGCGGCCTTGCGCTGTTCATGGTTGGCGGCATCGGTTCGGCAATGGCGCCGACCATCGAATGGCTGATCGCTTTCCGTTTCCTGCAAGGGCTTGGCGCCAGCGCCGGCATGGCCGTTCCGCGTGCCATCGTGCGCGACCTGCATACCGGCAATGAGGCCGCCAAGCTGATGTCCTTGCTGATGCTGGTGTTCTCGGTGTCGCCGATCCTGGCGCCGCTGACCGGCAGCGTGATCATTGAGAGTTTCGGCTGGCGCGCCGTGTTCTGGACGGTGACCGGTGCGGCCGCCCTTGCCACGGTGCTGCTCGCAACCTCGCTCAAGGAGACGCGGCCGGCTGAAGAACGCGTCGGTTCCTCCTTCGGAACCGCGCTTGCCGGCTATCGCTTCCTGATGGGCGACCGCAATTTCCTTGGCCTGGTGGCGATCGCCGGCTTCGGCATTGCGAGCTTCTTCGTCTATCTGTCGAGCTCGTCCTTCATTCTGATCGACCATTACGGGCTGTCGCCTTCGGTCTACAGCGTGTTCTTCTCGATCAATGCGGTGGCTTTCATCGGCATGTCGCAGCTGACCGGGCTGCTGGCCGAGCGTTTTGGGCTGCGCCGCGTGGTGCGTGTCGCGGTGACCGGCTATGCCTCGACGATGGTGGTGCTGTTGGCGATCATGGCGACGGGCGTCGACCGGCTCGACGTGATGGCGGCCCTGCTGTTCGTCGGCTACGGCTTCCTCGGCCTGGTCATCCCGACCACCTCGGTGCTGGCCATGGAAGAGCATGGCGAGATCGCCGGCACGGCGTCGGCGCTGATGGGCACGCTGCACTTCGCCATCGGTGCGCTCGCCATGGGCGTTGCCGGCGTGTTCTTCGACGGCACGCCGCTGCCGATGGTGGCCGGCATCACGCTCTGTGCGGTGATTTCCTTCACGCTGGCCAAGGTCACGCTCGGCCGCTCGCGCGAGGCCGTCGAGGCGCCGGCGGAATAAGCAACCAAAACAAATGAAAAAGGCCGGGGTTCATCCCGGCCTTTTTCACGCCAATCCTGTTCACGCCAATCCTGTCTCGGCCAGCACGAAGCGCAGCCGCGCCTCGACGGATGCCAGCGGCAACGGAATCATCTCATAGCCCAGTTCCGTGTAGACGCCGACCAGCGCATGGTGGGTGCGCTCGGCCTCGTCGAGCGTCTGCTTGCGCTCTTCATCCTGCGCGAAGATCTCCGGCCATAGCGGGGCGACGAAGACGCGCTGATGGTAGCGGAAGCGCTCGGCGGCAGCGTTGGCGTGTTCGGGTACCGGCAGGCCGCTCAGCCTGAGATAGCCGAGCGTGTCCGGAACGCCACGATCAAAGAAAACAGGACGCCCGGTCTGTTCTTGCGCGATTTGATACGAGCGCATCTCCCATGACAGCATCAACTCGGCGAATAGCGCGCGATCGCGCCAGGGCAAAGTGGGTCCGCCTATATCGGACTGGTGGCGGATGATGCCGCGGCCGGCTTCGATCGAGGTGGCAAAGCCTGCCCGGCGCAGGGCTTCGATCAGGGTGGTCTTGCCGGAGCCGGGACCGCCGGTCAGCACGAAGAATCGATCGGAATCGTTTTGCATGTTTTGTCCGTGGAGAGGTGGCACGCGGCAGGGCGGCTTCGCGGCCGAGGGCGTGCGAAGTTGGCCGGCGGGAGCTGCCGTTGTGCGTAACGCATGTTGAGGAGGAGGGGAGAAGTGGAGGTTTCTGTTGCCAGGTACCTCCGAACCCCGCCTAGAAGTGCGAACCTCTAGGGCTTGATTTGAAGCTATCGCACCGCTTACGCGGCGAGACGTGCTTCCGCATAGTTGTCATTTGCAACTACAGGTTTAGCCCGATGACGGTGGTACCATGCCGGGCAAAAGTACGATCTTTACACCTTCGTCGATCCTATTTCGCCCCCAGCAAAAACCGCTCTGTCATCAGCAGCGGCTTTTGGTGGAGGCGCCGGGTACCGCCCCCGGGTCCGAACGGCTTATTTCATCGCCCATTTATCGCCATAGTCGGTCAAGCCGACAGACTGAATATAGGGGGCCATCGCAAGAAATGGAAGGCCGCAATGGCACTTTGTCCCCTTACAAAACCGCAAGTCCAAAGGGTTGACTTGGGCGCGGTCTCAACCGAAGCTTTGCCCCGGTGAGGAGTTACCGACCTAGCGCACATGTTGCAGCGCGCCACAGCCCTCATCGATCGGATCCGTGGCGCCGACGAGGGGAATTTTGATGGCCGATTATCTTGCAGACGTGAAGAAATACGATGCCGGCGCCAGTGCTGATGCGGTTGAAAAGATCGTCAAGCACCTGGGCATCGCGCTCAGGAACCGCGATTCCTCGCTGGTATCCTGCACCGACCCGAAGGAACTCGGGCGTGTCAGGGACAACTGGGTCGCCAAGAAACTCGGCATCAGCGACGCAGCGAAGGCTGATGCGTCAATCGAGAAGACTTGCAAGGCAATGGCTGCCGACAACACCAAGAGCCGAGTGACTTTCTACTACCTAGTCGCGAAGGACCTGGGCAAGCTCGGCTCGCTCTGACGATTGCGCGTCATTTGCAGGGCTGGCGCGGTCTAGGCGCCAGCCGGTGATGTTGTTGGGGACTGGCTGGCTTCGGGCTGGGCTTGCGCTGCTTTGTGGTGTTCGACCGCCCGTCTGTAAGTTATGATGGCTGGACAACCGAATCGAGCCGGACACCGATGCGCCAGTATCTCGACCTCCTGCAGCACGTGCTGGACAATGGCGCCGATCGCGGCGACCGCACCGGCACCGGAACGCGCTCCGTCTTCGGCTACCAGATGCGTTTCGACCTGGCGCGCGGCTTTCCCGTCACCACGACCAAGAAGCTGCATCTCAAGTCGATCATCCATGAGCTTCTGTGGTTCCTGGCTGGCGACACCAACATCAAATACCTCACCGATAACGGCGTTTCGATCTGGGACGAATGGGCCGACGAGAATGGCGATCTCGGCCCGGTCTACGGCAAGCAATGGCGCTCCTGGCCGGATGGCCATGGCGGCTCGATCGACCAGATCGCTAATCTTCTCAAGGAGATACGCAAAAATCCTCAATCGCGGCGGCTGATCGTTTCGGCATGGAACCCAGCCGAGGTGGAAGCGATGGCGCTGCCGCCCTGCCACTGCCTTTTCCAGTTCTATGTTTCGGAAGGGCGGCTTTCCTGCCAACTCTACCAGCGTTCCGCCGATATCTTTCTTGGCGTGCCGTTCAACATCGCGTCCTATGCCCTGCTGACCTTGATGGTGGCGCAGGTCACCGGGCTGAAACCCGGCGATTTCGTCCACACGCTCGGTGATGCGCATCTCTACTCGAACCATTTCGAGCAAGCACGCGAACAACTGCGGCGCACGCCGAAGGTGCTGCCGACGATGTGGATCAATCCGGAGGTGAAGGATCTGTTCGCCTTCCGCTTCGAGGATTTCCGGCTGGAAAACTACGTCGCCGATGCGTCGATCAAGGCGCCGATCGCGGTCTAAGGCCGCAAATTTCAGTCGATGCCGACCATCACGTCCGAGGCCTTGACCACGGCATAGGCCTGCTTGCCCTTTTCGAGCTTGAGATCGGCGACGGCCTCGTTGGTGATCGAGGCGGTGACGATGGCGCCGCCACCGATGTCGATCCTGACATGCGAGGTGGTGGCTCCCTTGACGATCTCGGCGATCGTTCCCTTGAGGACGTTGCGGGCGCTGATCTTCATCGGAGTTTCCTTTCCAGGGTTTCTTTGCCGGTCTCACCAGAACAATCGGTGTCGTACAGACGCTTTCATGGGGCGCCAGACCTTCCCTTGTTATATTCATGCGGATATATCGGTTGGGAGGCTTCGGGCCGACCGGAATTCAATCAGGGAGAGTTTTCCATGACGCGCATAGGCTTTGGATCGAGGGCGATCACCATTGGGGGGGTTGCGGCGATGTTGATGGCGGCGGTGCCGGCAGCACATGCGGAAGACAAGGTGGTGGTGTTTGCCGCGGCCAGCCTCAAGGATGCGCTCGACGCGGTGAACAAAGCCTGCGAGGCCGATGTCGGCGAGGCGGCGACCGTCTCCTATGCCGCGAGCTCGGCGCTGGCCAAACAGATCGAGGGCGGGGCGCCTGCCGACGTCTTCATCTCGGCCGACCTCGACTGGATGAAATATCTCTCCGACAAGAAGCTGACCAAGCCGGACACCGAAGTGAAGCTGCTCGGCAATGAGATCGTGCTGGTGGCGCCGAAGGACTCGGCGGTCGACACCAGGATCGAGAAGGGCTTCGACCTCGCCAAGCTGATCGGCGACGGCAAGCTCGCCATGGGCGATTTCAAGGCGGTGCCGGCCGGCAAATACGGCAAGGCCGCACTTGAATCGCTCGGCGTCTGGTCCTCGGTCGAGGGCAAGGTGGCGCAGGCCGAAAACGTGCGCGCGGCGCTGAAGCTGGTTTCGACGGGCGAAGCCGCCCTTGGCATTGTCTATGCCACTGACGCGCACGCCGAAAAGGGCGTCAAGGTGGTCGGCACCTTCCCGGAGGATTCGCATCCGCCGATCATCTATCCGGTTGCCCAGACCGCCGATTCGAAGGACAAGGATACGCGGGCTTTCCTGAAATGCCTGCAGTCGGCCAAGGCGGCCGCGCTGTTCAAGGATCAGGGATTTACCGTACTCGCGCCGAGCAACTGAGTTCCAAGGGGCACAATGAACTGGCTGCTGGACCTCACTCCCGACGAATGGAATGCGGTTCGGCTGTCCATCAAGGTGGCAATGGTGGCGATGCTCGCCAGCCTGCCGCCGGGCATCTTGATCGCGCTGCTGCTTGCCCGGGGACAGTTCTGGGGCAAGACCGTTCTCAACGGGCTGGTGCATCTGCCGCTGATCCTGCCGCCCGTGGTGACCGGCTACCTGCTGCTGCTGACCTTCGGCCGGCGCGGCCCGGCCGGCGCCTTCCTGGCCGAGCATTTCGGCATTGTCTTCTCCTTCCGCTGGACAGGTGCGGCGCTGGCCTGCGGCGTCATGGGCTTTCCCCTGATGGTGCGGGCGATCCGGCTGTCGATCGAGGCGGTGGACCGCAAGATGGAAGCGGCGGCGGGAACGCTCGGCGCCAATCCGCTCTGGGTGTTCGCCACCATCACGCTGCCCCTGATCCTGCCCGGGCTGATCGCCGGCGCCATCCTGGCCTTCGCCAAGGCGATGGGCGAGTTCGGCGCCACCATCACCTTCGTCTCCAACATTCCCAATGAGACGCAGACATTGCCGTCGGCGATCTACACCTTCACGCAGGTGCCGGGTGGCGATGAAGGGGCGCTCCGCCTGACGCTGATCTCCATCGTCATCTCCATGGCAGCACTTGTGGCTTCGGAGGTGCTGGCGCGGCGTGTCGGCCGGCGACTGGACATCGAATGAGCGTTCTCGTCGACATCAGTCATCGGCTGGGTGGTTTCGCCATCGACGCCCGCTTCGAAAGCGCCGGGCGGCTGACGGCGCTGTTCGGCGCGTCTGGGTCGGGCAAGACGACACTGATCAACATGATTGCCGGGCTGATCCGGCCCGACAGGGGACGCATCGAGGTCGACGGCCGTGTGCTGGTCGATACCGGTGCCGGCATTTTCGTGCCGAAGCACAAGCGCCGCATCGGCATGGTGTTCCAGGACGCACGGCTGTTTCCGCATTTGAGCGTTGCCGGCAATCTTCGCTACGGCCGCTGGTTCACGCCGCCGGCGGAGCGCTACGCCGATATCGATGCCGTCGTCGACCTGCTCGGCATCGGGCCGCTCATGAACAGGCGGCCGGCAAAGCTCTCGGGCGGCGAGAAACAGCGCGTGGCGATCGGCCGGGCATTGCTTGCCAGCCCCAGACTGCTGCTCATGGACGAACCGCTGGCCTCGCTCGACGAAGCGCGCAAGGCCGAAATCCTGCCCTATGTCGAACGGCTGCGCGACGAGACGAAAATCCCGATCGTCTATGTCAGTCATTCGGTCGCCGAAGTGGCGAGGCTGGCCAGCGATGTGGTGATGCTGGCACAGGGCAATGTCGTTGCCAGCGGGCCGACCGAGGCGGTGATGCAAAGGCTCGACCTGTTGCCGGCGGAGGAGCGCGGCGAGGGCGGCGCCGTGCTGGACACCAGGGTGCTGCATCACGACGAAACTTTCGGCATGACCGTGCTCGGCTCGGCCGCGGGCGAGCTCCGGGTGCCACAGCTGGCGATGAAGGCAGGTACGCCGGTGCGCAGCCGTATTCGCGCCCGCGATG
>NZ_RZTC01000311.1:0-612 GCF_004023165.1 Mesorhizobium sp. M7A.F.Ca.MR.176.00.0.0
GATCGGCCTCGTCGTACAGTCGGTCGGCGGCGGCGGTGGTGGCGGCGGCGACGCCTTCGGCCTGTTCGGCGGCGGTGGCACCGGCGGCGCAGGCAATGATGGCGCCAATGCAACCGGTACCAACACCGGCAACATCACCACCAATGGCCGGGGTGCTATTGGCATGCTGGTCGAATCGATCGGTGGCGGCGGCGGCGATGGCGGCGGCGCAGCCGGCATCGTGTCGATCGGCGGCACAGCCGGCGGCGGCGGCAAAGGCGGGACTGTCATCGCCAATGTCGGCGGCACGATAACAACTGGCGCTGACGGCAGCGGCGACGCCGCGCATGGCGTTCTGGCTCGGTCGGTCGGTGGTGGTGGCGGCAATGGCGGCTTTGCCCTGTCGGTCGCCCCGGCAGTCGCTGTCGCGATCGGCGGCGGCGGCGGAACCGGCGGCAATGCCGGAGCCGTCAACGTCAACCAGGCCGCGACCGGTCCGACGGTCGACACCAACGGTCGTTCGGCCATCGGCATCCTCGCACAGTCTGTGGGTGGCGGCGGCGGCAATGGCGGTGGCGCCTTTGCGCTTGGCGGCATCGTGTCTGTTTCGGTCGGCGGCAGCGGCAGCGCGGC
>NZ_RZTC01000312.1:0-609 GCF_004023165.1 Mesorhizobium sp. M7A.F.Ca.MR.176.00.0.0
GAGCTGATGCGCTCGGGCACGGTCGACATCGTCTTTGCCAACAGCCACGAGATCAGGTCGCTCTACCAGACATCGTCGTTCGACGAGGCGCTGGCGCAGATCCGCAAGGATTGCCGGATCGCCGCCGTCACCCGCTCGGAAAAAGGCTCGGTGATCGTGCGCGGCGACGAGACCGTGGTGATCAAGGCGACCGCCATCAAGGAACTGGTCGACACGACGGGCGCCGGTGATCTCTATGCTGCCGGCTTCCTGCATGGCTACACGCAAGGCCGCGACCTGCAGACTTGCGGCGACCTTGGCTCACTGGCAGCCGGATTGGTGATCCAGCAGATCGGCCCCAGGCCCCGTCAGAATTTGCGCCGCGAGGCCGAGCAGGCGGGGCTGACCATTCCGGACGTTCAAACGAGTTAGTGGCCTACCTTCCCGTTGTGCAGGCTATCTCGCCAGAAGCGCAATCACGGAATAGGGAAATCCTGATGTCGAACATGATGAAGGCGCTTGTGAAGGCCAAGGCCGAACCGGGCATCTGGATGGAAGAGGTGCCGGTGCCGGAAATCGGCCCCAACGACGTGCTGATCAAGATCAAGAAGACGGCGATCTGCGGCACCG
>NZ_RZTC01000313.1:0-517 GCF_004023165.1 Mesorhizobium sp. M7A.F.Ca.MR.176.00.0.0
AGCTGCCGCTGGCCGGCGAGGTCAGCGTATAGGTGTACGGGCCGGTGCCGCCGGCCGGCGTGATCGCGCCGTTGAAGATCTCGCTGTTACCGGCTGCGTCGCTGCCCGTCGCAAGGCCCTTCTCGCTGACCAGCGCATCGGTGTCGGAT
This sequence comes from Mesorhizobium sp. M7A.F.Ca.MR.176.00.0.0, assembly GCF_004023165.1. Classification (NCBI taxonomy): domain Bacteria; kingdom Pseudomonadati; phylum Pseudomonadota; class Alphaproteobacteria; order Hyphomicrobiales; family Phyllobacteriaceae; genus Mesorhizobium; species Mesorhizobium sp. M7A.F.Ca.MR.176.00.0.0. The sequence continues at coordinate 150 of NZ_RZTC01000313.1, forward strand.
GCCGTCACCGTCACATTGTTCACGGTGATGTCCAGCGTCACCGTCGAGGTGTCGCCGTCGCCGTCGGTGATGGTGTAGACGAAGTGATCGACCGCATTGGTGGTCACCGCGTTGGGATTGGCCGTGTAGGTGTAGGCGCCGTTGGCGCCCAGGACCAGCGTGCCGTACTGGCCCGCGATTCCGGCTCCGCCGAGATTGCCGCTCACCGGGTTCGACACGTTCGAACCGGTTGCCACGCCCGTCACCGCGCCGCCAGGTGCAGCACCGTCGGCACCCAGAACATCCGCTGTCCCGTCCGTCAGCACGTTGCCCGAGGCCTGCGCGCCTTCCGACACGCTGTTGGTGTTGGCATGCGCCGTCGGCACGTC
>NZ_RZTC01000314.1:0-515 GCF_004023165.1 Mesorhizobium sp. M7A.F.Ca.MR.176.00.0.0
CCTTTTTACTTCCGCAAAATCGATTCCAGCAACGCGGGCACTTCGCAGGATGTCGCAATCCCGCGCTTGCGATGATACGCCGGACAGCGAATTGCGCGAGTCAAACGAATTTGGGTTCCTCAAATATAGAATCGTCGACACCGATCCTGATGGATCCAGCCTCGACGACGAAAACAACCATCTACAAACGGAATATTCAACGTTGCCGAGAGCTCCCGGTGTGCCGTCGAACCCGACATTCGCGAGGTCAGCGGTCACCAACGATCATGGTGATCGCCAGCATCTTTCGTATTCACATGGCCGTCGGCCGGGTACTTTCCCGAGGCCATGACGTGAGTCTGGTGGGTCTTCCAAGCGCCGATTTGGCCGGGTAGGGTTTGCAAGGGGGGCGAACAACCGGATGAACGAACGGAATGATACTGGAAAAACTGCGCGCCTGTTGGGCGTTTAGCCCGACCGTCCATAGGAATGTCGCCCTGGTCGAAGGCTTTCTGAAGGGCAAGAGTTTCGCCGAC
>NZ_RZTC01000315.1:0-489 GCF_004023165.1 Mesorhizobium sp. M7A.F.Ca.MR.176.00.0.0
GTGCGCATTTCGCTGATCGTGGGCAGTGATTTCACGCGATCGTGGGCAGCAGAAGCCTGACCGACGGTTGCTATGAGTTCACTGGTTTTTAGTCGGCGTCAAGCGCTTGCTTGCCAGCTATTTTCCGCAAGCTTTCGCCGGTCATGTTGATGCGGTGAGCATTGTGAACGAGGCGGTCGAGGATGGCGTCGGCAAGGGTGGGATCGTCGCCGATGACTTCGTGCCACTGATCGACGGGCACTTGGCTTGTTACGATGGTGGAGGCCCGCCCGTTGCGGTCTTCAAGCATCTCCAGCAGATCGATGCGCTGGCTTTGAGTGAGCACCGAGATGCCCCAGTCGTCCAATATCAGCAGCTCGACGCGAGCGAGAGACTTGAGCATGCGGGCATGGCGACCGTCGCCACGAGCCAGCGCCATTGCCTCGAACAGGCGCGGGACACGTTGGTAGGAGACGGAGCGCCCGTCCCGGCAGGCTTTGTGGCCCAGGG
>NZ_RZTC01000316.1:0-430 GCF_004023165.1 Mesorhizobium sp. M7A.F.Ca.MR.176.00.0.0
TAGGGGAATAGGGGAATAGGGGAATAGGGGAGGCTATTCGGCTGCAAGTTTACGGATTAGAAGCCGAAGAAGCTTTCCCACACTTTCGGTACTCGCCAACAATGGGCCGGACGTCGCTTTCGGCGCGATGCCAATACGTTCAGCAATCAGAAGCTGAGTTTCCAACTCCTTCAATGATCCTTGGGCAATACGGAGAAATTGCAGATAGGAGCCTCGAATTTCCCTGCCATACCCCTCGGCTATGTTTGCCGGCACCGACGTTGCAGAGCGCCGCACTTGGCTGGTCAGCCCATAAAGTTCTTCTTTGGGCCAGGATTTAGTAGCACCGTAGACCGCCACCGCAAGATCCATCGCCTGCTCCCAAACAAGCAAGTCCTTGTAGGACCCTGTTTTTTCGGTCATCCGTCCCTACTCCCCTACTCCCCTACTC
>NZ_RZTC01000317.1:0-406 GCF_004023165.1 Mesorhizobium sp. M7A.F.Ca.MR.176.00.0.0
ATGTCTCGCCGATCGATCGCCCGTTCCTGGTCACGGTTCGCAGCTTTCGCCCATGTCGATCCTCGTCACGCCAGCCGGCCACCAATGAGAACTTTCCTGCATTCAGCAATTCCCGCAACCTGCGCTTGGCCGTCTCGCCCTGTACCCGCTCTGCCTCGCAACGGGGCGGGCTCAGCTCCGGCGTGTCGATATCGGCAATCCTGATCTTCACACCCTGATGCCAGAACGTGTCGCCATCCACCACGCAGGTCACGCGGGGACCATCGCCGCAAATCGGAAACGAAGCCGAAAGCAAGTCCTGTCGCGGCGCCGAGACTAGGGCCGCCACACCCTCGATCCCGCCCGCTTGGCTGAGCTGGTAAGCGCCAAATGCCGCCGCCGCGACGAGTGCGCCGACGACCAACTT
>NZ_RZTC01000318.1:0-383 GCF_004023165.1 Mesorhizobium sp. M7A.F.Ca.MR.176.00.0.0
TTGCGTGCCTTCGTTGACGCCATCGTTGACGCCATTTTGCCCGGCAAGCGTGCCGGCTGTACCGTCGATGCTGACAGACACGATGGTCCGGGTACCAGCGGCGTTGCGAAGGCTGTGCGGGCAGACGACAACGAGCTTGGTGCCTGCTGGACCAACGTTGGGCGTAAATGTGTGCGGGTCAGTCGTGGCGTTGTCGGTAAAGGTGCCGATGTATGTGACGGTTGGGCCTGACGGCGCCGCAGCATCCGCAAACTGGTCGATGACGATCGAGAACGGCCCGGCATCGGCATTGCTGAACCACAGCGCAATGCCGAAGGTGAGAACGCCAGAGACGTTAGTGAACGGCGTCAGCGAAAAGTCGGAAAGCTCCTCGACCCAGGTCA
>NZ_RZTC01000319.1:0-381 GCF_004023165.1 Mesorhizobium sp. M7A.F.Ca.MR.176.00.0.0
GTGGTAGCTGCCGGCCGCATCGACGGCGAGCGGTCCGAGCCCGGCCTGCCGGGTCTGGCTGGTTTCGATGCCGGCCAGTTGCGCATTGAAGCGGACATCGGGAGCGGCCGGCGGTCCGGTCACACCAGCCGTGCCGCTGAGCGTGCCCACAGCATCGAGGCCGGGCGAAAATCCATTGGCGAGCGCCGCGGGCAGTGCCGAAAATTGCGCCGCGAGATCGAGCGTCTGGCCAGCTGTCCCGGACAAGGTCACCGAGCCGCCGCCGACGTCGAGCGCCAGCCTTTCGATGCTGGTCGTGCCGTTGGCGATGCTTAGTGTCGACGCCTGGGCGATTGCCGCCTTGATGCCGCGAACCGTCGCCTCGCCCGAGGCAATCTCGAT
>NZ_RZTC01000320.1:0-366 GCF_004023165.1 Mesorhizobium sp. M7A.F.Ca.MR.176.00.0.0
CCGCTTCACGCATGTGAACGATGCCGTTACTGCTATCGCATTGCTGTTCGTGATCGAGTGAGACACCGGAGAAAGTGAAGGCACCGGTTGCCGGCTCGACGCCGCTTGCCGAAGCGATGACGCAACCATTGGCACTCACAGTCAGGGTGCTGATCGTCGGGTTGTCGCCGGTTGCCGACTTAAAGTCGACATGCGTGTTCGAGGTGTAGCCGGTGATCGTGTAGACGTCGGCGGCCGAGAAAGAGTGGAGTGCGCTCCAATCGTCGATGATTGTTATGGTGCCGCCCGTCGAAATCTCGCGATAGGCAATGCCGGTTTGCGTGCCTTCGTTGACGCCATCGTTGACGCCATTTTGCCCGGCAAGCG
>NZ_RZTC01000032.1:0-13759 GCF_004023165.1 Mesorhizobium sp. M7A.F.Ca.MR.176.00.0.0
CGCTTCAAGCGCAAGCGCCGGGTAAAGCGGTTCGGCATGCAATTGCCGGAGGCGCTGGAACTGATCACGCGTGGCCTGAAGGCCGGCCACCCGGTGCCGGTGGCGATCGCCATGGTGGCGCGCGAGATGCCCGACCCGATCGGCACCGAGTTCGGCGTCATCGCCGACGAGGTGACCTATGGCTCCGATCTGGTTTCGGCGTTGAACTCGCTGTTCGACCGGGTCGGCCAGGAGGATCTGCCGCTGTTCGTCACCGCCGTCTCGATCCAGACCAGTTCGGGCGGCAATCTGCGCGAGATCCTCGACGGCCTGGCGACGACGATCCGCGAGCGCGGCAAGCTGCGCCGCAAGGTGCGCGCCATTGCGACAGAAGGTCGGATGTCGGCCTACATCCTGACAGCGGTGCCGGCGTTGCTGTTCACCGCCATTATGGCGCTGATGCCGGGCTTCTACCGCGACGTCTGGGGCGAGGCGAAAACCTGGTACCTGCTCGGCGGCTCGATCACCTGGCTGATGCTGGGCAATCTGATCATGTTCAAGATGTCGAATTTCAAGTTCTGACATGCAGGGCTTCATCGAATTCCTCGCCTCGCTTGCGCCGACCTCATTGATGCCGGTGGCCATCCTGCTGCTGGCGGCGGGTGCTGCCGCTGTTGCCTGGCCTGTTGTCATGGCGAAGGGCGACCGCAACGAGGTCATGCGCCGGCTCAGGGTCGACAACGGCCCCGTGGCCGCCAAACCAGAGCCGGTGCAGAAGAAGAATACCGGCGTCGTGCGCGAGAAGGCGGTGAAGCGGGCGCAGGAATTCTACGCCAGGAGCGATCCGGAAAATGTCGCCCGGCTGCGCATGAAGCTCATCCAGGCGGGCTACATGGAGCCGCGCGCTGTCGGCACGTTCTTCCTGATCCGGTTCAGCGCGATGATCGGCACGGCAATCGGTGTGTTTGTGCTCAACCGGTGGATGGCCAGCCCGGACGCGACGATGGCCAGTCGCTGGACATTCGTCATCCTGTCGGGAGCGGCCGGCTATTTCCTGCCCGGCCTGGTGTTGAGCCAGAAAGTGCGGGAACGCAGGCGTGAGTACCGCAACGGCTTTCCCGATTTCATGGACCTGATGATTGTCTGCTCGGATGCCGGCATGAGCATGGAGGCGGGCATAGAGCGCGTCTCCAAGGAACTCGCCAAGACCTATCCCGCGCTCAGCCAGAACCTGCAGCTGGTGTCGTTGGAGCTGAGGGCAGGGCGCAGCCTCGACGATGCGCTGAAGGCGCTCGCCGACCGCCTCAGCCTGGACGAGGTGCGTTCCTTCGCCACGCTGCTGCAGCAGTCCAAGGAACTCGGCACCAGCCTGTCGGGGGCGCTGCGCGTTTTTTCCGACGACATGCGCCATAAGCGTATGTCGTTGGCCGAGGAAAAGGCGCACGCTCTGCCGGCCAAGATGTCGGTGCCGGTGGTGGTATGCATCCTGCCGGTGGTGCTGATGATCGCGGCCATTCCAGTCATCGTCAAAATGACGGCGCAATAGCATGATGCCGAAAGGTGTGAGGCTTCGATTCGAGCTGAAATCGTCCGGCTCTGGCGAGCGCCCCACAAAAGTCCTAGCAAGGGGACTGACAAACCATTGTTATGACCGTACTCGGCCTTGCAGGTGAAAAGTCCATGCTGTTGCGCACTCTCTTCCTCGGCCTTGCCGCAGCCAGCCTGTCGCCCGCTTGCGCCGTGGCCGACGATTGCGGCGATGCCGCCGCCCTGGTGCAGCAGGCCTACCCCAAAGCTCGAAAGCGCGCCGACGGCACCTCATTCACGCTCGAACCCCATTTCAGCATCGCCCTGACGGATGGCGACACGCCGTTTGGGTTGAGCTGCAAGATCTGGCCTGCCCATGACGACCTGCTGTTGGTAGCCGTGCCGCTGATCGACAGCGCCCAATCCAGCGACGACGGCCATGTCGGCGATATCGAGCTTCTGGTCGTCGACAGGAACAGCCTGCAGGTGCGCCAGCGCCTGCTCCAGCCGGGGCTGATCGCCGATGATGCCATCGCCATCCGCAAGATCGAGTTCGATACCGGCCGCTACAGGCTGGCGCCCGGGGTGATGGCCTTCGGCCTGCGCATCGAAATCGCGAACCATTCGCAGGCCAATCCCTTCAGCGAAACCGACCTGCGGCTTTATGTTCTCGCCGACGATGCCCTGCGCCTGGTACTCGATGGCCTTGTCGTGGCCGGCAATGGCGGCGAGGGCGACACCAATTGCGCGGGATCCTTTCATTCGACCGAGGTCAGCCTGGCAATGAGCCCGACGAGCCATCACGGCTATCACGACATGGTCGCGCTCGAGCGGACGCAAACCGATGACCCGTCTCCCGACAAGGATGGCGAGTGCCAGTCCCATCCCGGCAAGCCGGTGAAACGGACCTACCGGCTGCGCTATGACGGCAACCGCTATCCGGTTCCCGAAGTACTCAAGGTCATGGGGCCATGAAAGGCCGCTCGCTTCCTTGCTGCCGGGATTCTCTTAGGAATAGGTCTTCGTCTGGTGCCTGGTGGTTAATGGCTGGTGTGCCCGAAGCCGAATTTTGGCGGCGTTTCGGCACCGAAGTTTAATCGCCGCTGATATATTGTGTTTCCTGAGAACGACCCGGCAAATCGGGCGATGAGGCAGGGGCATGCGTCACAGTAATTTCACGGCAATGGCCGCAATGGCGGCCGTCTTGATGATGTCTGGCTGTACGACGAGTGGCGTCGACACCACCAAGACCACCGCCATCCAACCGGCGGCAAAAGACACCGAAACCTCCGATCTGGCGCAAGGCAAGGCGCAGTTTCGCGACGCCAATTACGGCCTCGCCGAAAAGCACTTCCGCAAGGCCGTCGAGTTGAAAGCCGACAATGCGGAGGCCTGGATGGGGCTCGCCGCTTCCTATGATGAACTCGGCCGCTTCGACTTCGCCGACCGAGCCTACGGCCAGCTTTTGAAGGTCGCCGGCCGCAAGCCGCAGATCGTCAACAATATGGGCTATTCGCAACTGCTGCGCGGCAATCGCAAGAAGGCCAAGGCGTTGCTGCTCGAAGCGAAGGCCGGCATGGCCGATCCAACAGTCGTCAACGCCAACCTCGCTCTCTTGAACAAGGGTTGATCTCGCATCCATGGGTCCGGTTTCGGGACACGTGCCATCGACGCTTTGTAAACCCTATCCGCAGGTTGCATCGATGGATCGCCTGAAAACCCGTATCTGAGGGCTGCCGCTGACCTAGAATGCAGCGCAACCGCCGACGCTCAAGAGGCCCTTGCCCGATATGCTGGACTTCAGTTCGCTCCTGCTCGCAGCCGCGCTGTCGGGCATATGCCTTAGCGTCACCATGTTTGCGATCTGGTTCACCGCGCCCAAGGCAGGTTTCGTGCTGACGGTTGCGTGCGGAATTCTGGTGCTCGTCGCGCATGTGATCCTGTTCTGGCGGTACACAAAGGATCCCGATCCACTGCTTTGTCAGATTGTGCTTGCGCTGCTCAGCCTGGGGTTCCTGATCATCTGCTTGTCGGCCATGCAATTTCTGGGGATGCCCGGCTACGGACGTGCCGTTGCACCTGCGCTTGCCGCCATGGCCATTTGTGCCGTCGTGACCTTTATGGGCTTTGACGGCATTGGCTTCATAGTCACCTACACCACGGTGACGGCGCTGCTGTCGGCGATCGGCGCCATGTTCTGGATCAACGGCAGTCACGATCGCCGCATCCTTCTGGTGGTTTCGTTTCTGAGCGGCACCTGCGCGATGTCTTTTGCGCTTTGCGGCGTGGTTCTGCTGACCAAGGGGCAATGGACGCTCGGGGTTGCGCCCGACAACTGGGCCGAACGATTGAATTCCGTAGTGGCGGTCGCCTGCATGACCGGCCTCGGAGCGTTGACGCTCTCCCTCCATCATCTGCAGGCGCAGATCGAACTCAAGGCCGAGACCATGACCGATCCGCTGACAGGATTGCTGAACCGCCGGGCATTGACGTCGCTCTACGGCGAACGGAGTTTCGGTCCGTTCATGTCCATCGTCATGTTCGACCTAGACCATTTCAAGCGGACGAACGATGTCTACGGTCACCCGGTAGGGGATCAGGTCTTGTGCCGTTTTGCCGCCGTCATCAAGAAATATGCCCGGCCCGGCGTCGACGCTTTTCGCCTTGGCGGCGAGGAGTTCGCAATCGTCATGTCGCGGATGACGGATGAAAAGGCTTACGATCTCGCCAGCAAGATAGGCGTGGCGTTCGGCACCGAAATCGTCCCCACCCAGCTCGGCAAGTTGCGCAGCACGGTCAGCGGCGGCATCGGCTTTGGCGAGGCAAGCGGCAGCAGGCTGGACAACGTGCTCGCCGAGGCGGACGCGGCGCTCTATGCCGCCAAACGCGCCGGACGAAATTGCGTCATCAGCCGCAAGAGGATGGGCAAGGCCGAGCCGATCAAGCCGGCCTTGCGCTCAGCGTAATTACTCCGCGGCACCCAGATAATCCGACAGCGGCGGGCACGAGCAGACCAGGTTGCGGTCGCCGGCGACATTGTCGATGCGTGACACCGGGGGCCAGTACTTGGCTGCCGTGTCGGCGTCGCCGGCCGGATAGGCCGCTTCCAGGCGCGAGTAGGGATGGTTCCACTGGCCCGCCAGCGCCTCGGCGGCGGTGTGCGGCGCGTTGACCAGCGGATTGTCGGCCAAAGGCCATTCGCCCCTGGCGACTTTTGCTGCCTCTGCCGATATGGCGATCATGGCCTCGCAGAAGCGGTCGAGTTCCCGCTTGGGCTCGGACTCGGTCGGCTCCACCATCAGCGTGCCGGCGACCGGGAAGGACATGGTCGGCGCGTGAAAACCATAATCGATCAAGCGCTTGGCGACATCGTCGACACTGATGCCTGCACTGTCCTTGAGCACACGGGTGTCGAGGATGCATTCATGCGCGACGCGTCCCTGCCTGCCCTTGTAGAGCACCGGGAAATGCGTACCGAGCCGCGTTGCGATGTAGTTGGCGGACAGGATGGCCGTTTCGGTCGCCTGCTTGAGGCCCGAGGCGCCCATCATGCGGATATACATCCAGGTGATCGGCAGGATCGAGGCGCTGCCGAAGGGGGCGGCGGAGACGGCGTGCGCCGAGCCTTCGGTGACATGGCCGGGCAAATACGGCTTCAAATGCGCCTTGACGCCGATCGGCCCGATGCCGGGTCCGCCGCCGCCATGCGGTATGCAGAAGGTCTTGTGCAGGTTCATGTGGCAGACATCGGCGCCGATGTCGCCGGGACGGGCGAGCCCGACCAGTGCGTTGAGGTTGGCGCCATCGAAATAGACCTGGCCGCCATGCTCATGGATCAGCGCGCAGAGATCGCGTGCGCCTTCCTCGAACACGCCATGCGTCGAGGGATAGGTGAACATCAGCGCCGCGAGATCTTGCGCATGCTCCGTCGCCTTGGCCTTCATGTCATCCATGTCGATGTTGCCGTCTTCGGTGCAGCGCACGACGACGACGTTCATGCCGGCCATCGCCGCGCTCGCGGGATTGGTGCCATGTGCCGAGGAGGGGATCAGGCAGACGGTGCGGTGGTTGTCGCCGCGTGAGCGGTGATAGCCGCGGATGGCGAGCAGTCCGGCATATTCGCCCTGGCTGCCGGCATTGGGCTGCAATGTGACGGCGTCGAATCCGGTGATCTCCGACAGCCAGCCCTCCAGCTCGCCGATCATGGCACGGTAGCCTGTCGAGTGCGCGGCCGGGGCGAAAGGGTGCAGATTGGCAATGCTCGGCCAACTCACCGGCATCATCTCGGCGGCGGCGTTGAGCTTCATGGTGCAGGACCCCAGCGGGATCATGGCGCGGTCGAGCGCCAGGTCCTTGTCGGCCAGCCGGCGCAGGAAGCGCATCATCTCGGTTTCCGACTTGTTTTCGTGGAAAACAGGCTGGGTCAGGAATTCCTTGCCGCGCGGCTTGCCGGGCACCGTGCTGTCGGCGGAGGCACCAGCCTTGGCGCCGAACAGGGCCGCTATTGCGTCGAGATCGGCCTCGGTCGAAGTTTCGTCGAAGGCAATGCCGATATGGTCGGTATCGACGGCACGCAGCAATCTGCCACCCTTTTCAGCCGCAGTGGCGATCGAAGCTGCCTTGCCCTTCACCTCGGCCGTTACCGTGTCGAAGCGGCTTGAACCGAGCACGGAGATACCTGCTGCTTTGAGCCCGGAGGCAAGACGATTGGCCAGCGTGTGGATGCGCCCGGCAATCGCCTGCAGCCCGGCGGGGCCGTGCCAGATGGCATAGGCAGTCGCCATGTTGGCAAGCAACGCCTGCGCGGTGCAGATGTTAGAGGTCGCCTTGTCGCGGCGGATATGCTGTTCACGCGTCTGCAAGGCAAGCCGGTATCCGGGCCGGCCCTTGCTGTCGGTGGACTGGCCGACCAGGCGGCCAGGCATCAGCCGCGTCAGCCTGTCGGAGACGGCGCAATAGGCCGCGTGCGGGCCGCCAAAGCCCATCGGCACGCCAAAGCGCTGCATCGGGCCGACGGCAATGTCGGCGCCAAGCTTGGCCGGCGCGTCGGTCAGCGTCAGGCCGAGCGGGTCGGCGATGAAGACGACGATAGCCCCGGTCGCGCGCGCCTTATCGATCGCCGCCTTGTGGTCGCCATAGACGCCAAACGTATCCGGCCAGGAGACGAGCAGGGCGGCGGTGTTGTCGTCGATCGTCTCGCCATCGATCTCGATGCCGAGCGGCTCGGCGCGGGTGCGCACCACGTCCAGCGTCTGCGGATGCGGCGTGCCGGCAAGCGCGACCTTGGTGCGCTTGTCGCGGTGATGGCGCAGCGCAATGCCGACCGCTTCGGCCACGGCGGTTGCCTCATCCAGCAGCGAGGCCGAGGCCACCGGCAGGCCGGTCAGTTCGGTGACCAGGGTCTGGAAGTTGAACAGCATTTCGAGCCGGCCCTGGCTGATCTCTGCCTGATAGGGCGTGTAGGCCGTGTACCACGCAGGATTCTCGAACAGATTTCGCTGGATAACCGGCGGCACATGGACACCGTGATAACCGGCGCCGATGAAGCTCTTCAGCACCGTATTCCCGGACATGACAGCCGACAACTCAGCCAGCGCTTCCGCCTCGCTCGCCGGTGCCGGCAAGGCAAGCGGCCGATCAAGCCGGATCGACTTCGGTACGGACTGGCTGATCAGTGTCTCGATCGAGGGCACGCCGATGGCGGCCAGCATCGCCCTGGTGTCGTTGAGGCCGGGACCGATATGGCGGGCCGAGAAGGGGTAGGGTGCTGCGGTCATGTCAATAAGTCCTGATATCAACCGATATGGGCTTTGTAGGCGGCCTCATCCATGAGGCCAGAGAGCTGACTTTCGTCGGCAAGCTTCATCTTCCACAGCCAGCCGGCCCCTGTTGCGGCCGAGTTGACCAGTGACGGATCCGACGACAGCGTGCCGTTGGCCTCTGTGATCTCGCCGTCGACCGGTGCATAGACATCGGATGCCGCCTTGACGGATTCGACCACGACGGCGGTGTCGCCCTTGGTCAATTTTTTTCCGGTCTCCGGCAGTTCGACGAAGACGAGGTCGCCGAGCTGCTCCTGCGCGTAATCAGTGATGCCGACCGTGGCGACGCCGCCCTCGACGCGGAGCCACTCGTGATCCGATGTGAAATAGGTCGTTGCCATTGAGATCATCCTTTGCGGTAGCGATGGGGTGTGAAGGGCAGGGAACTGATATCGACTGGGATTTTCGTCCCGCGCACATCGGCGAAGACCCGCGTTCCGGGCTTTGCCAGAGGTGTCGAGACATAGCCCATGGCGACCGGATGGCCGGCCGAGGGGCCGAAGCCGCCCGATGTGACCTGGCCGGCCGGATTGCCGTCGGCGTCAAAAAGCGCGGCACCGCCACGCACCGGCTGGCGACCTTCCGGCTTAAGCCCGACCCGCTTTTGCGCGGGTCCTCGTTCCACGGCGGCGCGGAGCGCATCGGCGCCGATGAAAGCGCCGGAAGCGCGGATGTCCTTTGGAATTGCCCACATCAAGGCGGCGCTGGCCGGATCGGTCTCCGGCGTGATGTCCTGGCCATGCAGGCACAGTCCTGCCTCCAGCCGCAGGCTGTCGCGGGCGGCCAGGCCGATCCACAGCACGCGGTCGTCGCCGAGCAGCTTGGCGACGAGGCCGCGTGCATCGGCTTCCGGCAGGCCGATCTCGAAACCGTCCTCGCCGGTATAGCCCGACCGGCTCATGAACCAGTTTTTGCGCGGTTCGACACCATGCATGAAAAGCAGCGAGCCGGTCTCGATGCCGGCGCGGGAAAGGGCGGCCCAGGCTTCAGGACCCTGGATGGCCAGGAAGACGCGGTCGAGCGGCTCGACCCTGGCGTCGAAATCCGCGGCAAGTGCACGCAAATGCTTTTCATCGGCGACGGCGTTGCCTGCGTTGGCGACTACCATGAACCTGCTATCGCCAAGTCTGGTGACGATGAGGTCGTCCAGGATGCCGCCTGCCTCATTGAGGAAAAAGGACAGTTTGGACTGTGAGATTTGGAGTGCGCCTGCATCCAAGGGGCAAGCGCGGTTGAGCAGCGCAACCGCCTCCGGCCCGCTGACTTCGAACAGCTTCATATGCGAGATGTCGAACAGGCCGGCCTGTTCGCGGGTGTGAAGATGTTCCTTCATGACGCCCGCCGGATAGGTCAGCGGCATCGACCAGCCGGCAAAAGCGCCAAAGCGCGCACCGGCGGTTACATGGATGTCTTCGAGGGGTAGGTGTCTCGTATCGTCGCCCGTCATGTCGTCTCCAGAGTCGCACGCAATCGGTCGCGAATGGCGACCAGTCCGTGCCCCTCTGTCTGAAGCCTGAGAGACTCGCGCAGCCGGAACTCTGTCAGCGGCGCTTACACCTTCGGCGCGGGGGCAAGCCCCGACTTTCCAGAGTGTCTTTCCCGTCTACGGTTCTTTTGCCTGAGAGATTTCGGGCGATTTCCCCTTCGGCGACAGCTCTCGCTGTTCTCTCCCGCAAACAGGTAGGACTCAGACCCTGAGTCCTCGACGCGCCATCCATAGCTCGCGCGCGACGGCTTGTCACCTGTCAGCGACATCTAAAGCGCGTGCATGCCATTCTTCAAAACCGCGGCACGTTTTGGGCGACATGCGTTGGCCGACAAGTCTTCGCTAACCACGCCGTTTGCCGGTTTTTCAAGACACTGCTGATATGTTGGCTTGTATGACGCTTGGGGCCGGCGCTTGGCGACGGCGGACGGGGACGACAAATGGGCGAATTGATCATGAGCGCGCCGGTGGCCGGGCTGACCTCGAAAATCCGCATCGCCGCGGAGGACGTGGCGATGTTGCGCCATGAAGTGTTCGGCGATGGCGTCGTGACGCGCGGCGAGGCCGAGGCGCTGTTTGCGCTCGATGCAACGGCGAAGGACAAATGCCAGGAATGGCCGCCCTTCTTCGTCGAGGCGGTCACCGACTATATCGTCCACCAGGAAAAGCCGTCGGGCTATATCTCGCAAGACAATGCCGACTGGCTGATCCGCACGATCTCGCGCGATGGCATGGTCGACAGCCGGACCGAGCTCGAATTGCTGGTGCATGTGCTGGAACAGGCGAAATCGTCGCCGAGCCAGCTTTGTGTGTATGCGCTGGAGCAGGTGGCGCATGCCGTCATTGACGGCAAGGGGCCGCTGATGCTCGGCGGCACGCTGGCTCCCGGCCTCATCGCACAGGCGGAGGTCGAGTTGCTGCGCCGGATCCTCCATGCCCATGGCGGCGACGGCAACATCGCCATCACGCGCGCCGAGGCCGAGGTGCTGTTCAAGATCAACGAGTGCACTGCCCAAGGGCACAATGATCCGTCCTGGAACGAGCTGTTCGTCAAGGCGATCGCCAATTTCGTCATGTGCTCGGCCGGCTACGAAGCACCGACGCGCGATGTGGCGCTGCGCCGTGATGCCTTCCTCGAACATGCCGATCCGGAAATCGGCGGCTTCTTCAGCCGCATGATCTCCGGCGGCCTTGCCGGCATCATGGAAGCCTATCGGTCGCCAGGCGACATCGAGGCCGAGTGGGAAGCCAAGAACAGGGCGGCCGAGGCTCTGGCCCGCCGCGCCGAGACGGTCGATGCCGGCGAAGCCGGCTGGCTGATCGAACATATCGGCGTCGACAGGCCTCTTTATGAGAACGAACGCGCGCTGTTGACCCTGATCAAGCACGCCTCACCGGAAATCCATCCGGCGCTGAGGCCGCTGCTCGACAAGGTTGCCTGAGCGGTAGGGGTTGCCTGAGCGGTAGGGGGTTGCCTCGGTCAAAGCTGGTTGCCCGATTAGATCTGGTCGACGTCGATGTATATCCTTGCCAAGCCTTCCCTGACGGTCGACATGGCATCGGCGACGCTGATGGCGATGTGGTCGTGCATGAGCCTTGCGGCCCTGTCGGCATCGCGGGCTACCATGGCCCGGGCGATTTCGCTGTGTTCGGTGTAGGTCGTCGACAATCGCCGGTGCTTCTCCACTTCGATCTTGCGAACGAATTGGATGCGCGTGTTGATGCCTTCGAGTATGCGCGCCAGTTCGGGATTGCCCGACAGCCTGGCGATGCGGTTGTGAAACTCCTCGTCCCTGGCGGTCAGCTCAGTGCTGGAAAACGAGTCGGCGCGCGCCATGGTGAGCGCCCACCAGTCGACGAGCGCGGCGAGTTCCTCATCAGTCGCGCGCTGGATCGCCAGCCTGACGGAGCGCTCCTCGAGCACCGCTCGCACGTCGGAAAGATTGACGATCTCGTCGACATCGAAGCCCCGGCAAAAGAAGCCGCGATTGGTCTGGAAAGTGATGAGTTCCTCCGTGACCAGCCGCTGGAGCGCTTCCCGGACTGGGCTGCGGCTGACATTCAGCCTGGCGGCAAGCACCACTTCGTTGATGCGCTCGTTCGGCTTGAAGCGATAATCCATCGCCATGCGACGGATTTCTTCATAGACACGCGGGCCGGTCTTGATCGGCTTGGATGCCAACGCTGCGCTGTTGTCCCGGTTGCTTTGCCTGGCGGGTCGGAGCATGGCGTCGTCAAGCCTTTGCGGCGCTTGGTTCGGCGAACCGCGCCTGTGTGGGAAGGATGCCGTCGAGGGTGATCGGCGCTGCCCGGCCGGCGATCAGATCGGCGACGATACGGGCCGATCCATGCGCCATCGTCCAGCCGATATGGCCGTGCCCGGTGTTCAGCCACAGGTTTCGAATGTCGCGCCGGCCGAGGATCGGCAGGTTGTCGGGCGTCATGGGCCTCAGGCAGGCCCGCATCTCGGCGCGATCATAGGCGATGCCGCGCGGGAACAGGTCCTGCGTGACGCGCTTCATGAAGGCGAAATCCGAAGGCTTGTGGCTGCGATCATAGCCCGCGAATTCCGCGGTGGCGGTCACGCGGATGCGATCGCCCATCGGCGTGATGGCGACGAGATTGTGCTCATCGATGACAGGGAGTTTTGGAGCCAGCGCCTGATCGACGATGGGAATGGTCATGGAATATCCCTTGACCGGATAGATCGGCAGACCAAGGCCGATCTTGCGGGCGAGGACGGGGCTCTCGGCGCCGAGACACAGAACGTAGCTGTCGGCCAGAAACTCTCCCTTGTCGGTGACGATCTTGGTGATCGTTTCCTTTCTGCGTTCGATCCCCACGATCCTGGTCCCTGTCAGGATCTTGCCGCCCCTATTTTCGACGATGGCCGCCAGCGCGCGCGTGAACTTGGCGGCGTCGCCGGTTTCGTCGGTCGGACACAATACGCCGCCGGCGATGATGTCGCGCGACGAAGCCAGCGCCGGCTCGCAGTCAACGATTTCCTGCGCGTCGACGATACGGATCTCCTGGCCGTCGGCCTCCAGCAGGCGCATGTTGGCGATGCCCTTGTCGAGCGCCTGGCGGTTGCGGTGGAAGTAAAGAATGCCGGCCGATGTCCTGTCGTACTGGATCGCTTCCTCCCTGACGACCGCCTGCAGGACCGATTGGGAATGGACCGCAAGCCGATGTTTGAGAAGGGTGTTGCGACGCGCTTTGGCGGCCGTGCATTGCATGAGGAAGCGCAGCGACCAGCTGTAGAGATGCGGGTCGGCGGAGAGCTTGAAACGAAGCGCCTGGTCTTTCTGGAACAGTGACTTCAGCAGGATTTTTGGCGCGGCCGGCGATGACCAGACGAAGGAATGGCCGGGCGCGATCATGCCGGCATTTGCCCAGCTTGCCCCTTCGGCCACCTGTGATGCCTGCTCGAGAACGGTGACCGTGTGGCCGTCCTTCTGCAACTGATAGGCAGTGGTGATCCCGACAACGCCGCCGCCCAAGATCAATATGCGCATCGCGGACCCGAATGGTTGTCGTTTCTATTGTCGACAATTCTGATTGGCATCAGGAAGGGACTGCGCCATGGACGCCCCGCTTAGCCGCGCCGACGATGCGCTTGTCGTCGACAAGGAACACATTCCCTTCAAGACCGACGACGGCATCGGCACCCGCGCCAATCTCGGCCTGCTCGTCCTTCGAACCGACCAGACCATCGAGGATGAATTCCGCTATGCGCTGCCCGCGCGCGACATCGCGCTGTACGAGGCGCGGCTCTACAGCGATGTCGAGATCACGCCGGAAAACCTGATGAAGATGTCGGCCGTCATCCCGGAAACTGTCGGGCTCTTGCCGGACGTCAAGTTCGATGTGATCGGTTTTGCCTGCACCTCGGGAGCGCTGGTTATCGGCGAGCACAAGGTCGCCGAACGCGTTCATGAGGTGCTGCCGGGCGTGCAAGTGACCAACCCGGTGACGGCGGCAAGGGCGGCGCTGAAGGCCCTGGGCGTCTCGCGGATCGCGCTGCTCACCCCATATCTGGCGAAAATCAATCATTCGCTACGTGCATCGCTGATGGCGCGGGGGATGGACATTCCGGTCATGGGCTCCTTCAACGAGGCGGATGACAATGTCGTTGCGCGCATCACGCCGGCATCGGTCAAGCAGGCCATCTTGGAAATCGGTGCGTCGAGCGACTGTGAGGCGGTGTTCGTTTCCTGCACCAGCATGCGCGTTGCCCGCATCATCGAGGACGTCGAGAAGGAACTGGGGAAACCGGTAACCTCGAGCAACCATGCACTTGCTTGGCATATGCTGCGGCTTGGCGGCATTCGCGAGCAGATTGCCGGAAAGGGCGAACTGTTTCGCCGCTCGCTATAGGTTGGCCATCTTTGGGGCCGCAGCGTTTGCGGTGTGCGATTCAGATTCCGCCGTACCAGTCATAACCATTGTCTTCCCAATAGCCGCCGCGACCGCCGCCGACAGTGGCGAAGCCATCGACCAACTCGATCTTGTAGAGATATTTCGGCATCTTGTAGCCGAGTTGGCGCTCGACGCGAACCCGCAGCGGAGCGCCGTTCTCGACCGGCAGCGGCTTGCCGTTCAGGCCATAGGCGAGAATCGTCTGTGGGTGGCGGGCATCGACCAGGTCGATGCTGCCGTAATATTTGATGTCGCCCGACAGGCTGCGGTCGATCGTGTCGAGGCAATGGAACATGACGTAACGCGCCTGCGGTTTGACCATCGCCTGGTCCAGCACCAGCGACAGCGGCGTGCCGGTCCATTTGGCGATGCAGCTCCAGCCTTCGACGCAGTCATGGCGGGTGATCTGGGTGCGGCTCGGCATATTCTGGAGTTGCTCGCGGCTGAGCGACAGCGGCTTCTCGACAAGGCCTGAAACCTCCAGTCGCCAGTCGGCAAAGTTGTTGGCGAGCAAGCCCTTGTAGAC
>NZ_RZTC01000032.1:13769-22837 GCF_004023165.1 Mesorhizobium sp. M7A.F.Ca.MR.176.00.0.0
GGAGCGGTGACACCATTCGGCCGCTGCGGCTGGCGGATGTCGGCCTCGGTGAATTCCGGGGCGAGCGCGTCACTTCCGGCAAGCAGCCGCTGTGCGCGGTAGGTCAGGCCATTGGCGTTTTCGAGGAAACTGCGCAGGCCGCTGCCAACACCTAGCTGACTGTCGAAGGCGTCGCAGCCCGACAGCATGATGGCGGAGGCACCAAGGCTGGCACCGGTCAGGAATTTGCGGCGGCTGATCTCAAACTTCGCCATGTCAGGCACTCCTCTCGACGTTTTTGTCGTCCTGTGCGGGAGGATCGGTGCGATACCAGCCGGTGATGATCGAACGCAGTTCGTTGATCGGGCCGGCGGCCAGGATCATCAGGATATGGACGACGAAGAAGGCGACCAATAGCACCATGACGGTGAAATGGATGGTGCGTGCCGTCTGCCGGCCACCGAGCAGATCGTTGAGGAACGGCAGCACCGAATTCATGCTCGGCGACATGGCCAGACCGGTGATGATCATCAGCGGCAACAGCACGAACAGCACCCCGCCATAGGCCATCTTCTGCAGCGTGTTGTATTCGCGCGTGTGGTGGAATTTGAGCTTGGCGTGGTCGACGATGTCTTGCGGCAATCGCTTCAAATCGTCGAGGCGTGGCGCGAGATCGCGCCGCAGATGGCCGTTCACGGTGCTGGCGACAAACCAGACGATCAACGTCGTGGCCAGTATCCAGGCAAAGAAGAAATGGATGACGCGCGCGGTGCCGAGATCATAGTAGGACGGGATGGTCGCCCAGGAGGGAAAGGCGCGGGACGTCTCCTGGCCGGCCGGACCCGACCAGCCGAGCACGCCAGTGGTGTCGAAGCGATGCCCGAAGATTTCCGTGTAGCCGCGCGGACCCGCATCGGAATTCTCGGCGCCGATGGCGAAGATGGTGTTGTTGTATTCGAAGCCCGATTCTTTGCCGATATAGAGCTGCGGACGGGCATTGAAGATCTGCAGGCCTGACAGCAGCATGAAGAACAACGAGATAGCCCAAAGCCAATGCGTCAGCCGTGTCCAGCGCGACTGCCGGTAGATCAGCGTTTTGTCGTTCGACGCCGAAGCGCCTGGATCGGCGGCGGATTGGCTTCTGGCAACGGATTCCATCGTGTTTCGTCTCCCGGCCTCGCGGCATGGCCTGCGCGTTCATTGTCCTCCTGATACGTCGCGATCCAAACCGATGTTTCATCTGATCACGGATTTATTACGGACCGCCCAGGCTGACGGCGAGATTGACGGCGGCGGCGACGATGACCGTGTTGAAGAAAAACGACAGGATCGAATGGACAAGCACGACACGACGCATATGCGTGGTCGAGATGTTGGTATCGGCGGTCTGTGCCGTCATGCCGATCACCGTCGAGAAGTACAGGAAATCCCAGCCCTCCGGCCGTTTGTCACCCGGGAACAGCAGTCCGCCGACAGGGATTTTCTTCCTGGTCTCGGCATCCACAGCATCGCCGTCCATCCAGTAGACATGAGCATAATGGAGCGCTGCCATGGCATGAATGGTGAACCAGCCGAGCGGGATCGACAGCAGCGCGAAGGTGAGCTCGACGGGATGGCTTCTGTCCTTCTGATTGATCAGTAGGAACAATGAGATAACGGCAACGCCGACGACGACAAGCGTCACAGCGAAGATGACCAGCACCGGCTGGTCCGTGGCACGCGCATTCCTGCTCAGATACCTGCCGGTGAACTTCGGCATCTGGGCGACGACGAGAATGACATAAGCGGCAAAGAACGCGTTGGCGCCGATCGAATAGGCAAGCGGGGTGTGCAGCAGCAACGCCACGAGAAGCGCAAAAACGCCAACGCAGGCCGACACAGCGAACAACATGTGGCGCTGAATGGGAGACTTCACCGGGGTTTCGGCAGCCATGTCGGTTCCAACCTTGAATGGCGCTCGGCTTCTAGTCTGGTGTGGCGGATTTGAGCGCCCGCCGCAAGATGCGGTCGAGTTCGCCGAGAAACCGCGACCGGTCTTGCGGCGCGAAGCTGGCATTGTAGCCCTTGCTTTCGCCGGTCTCGCGCAGATGCTGCTTCAGGTCACGCATGGCTACCGCCATGCCGATCGTTTCCGGCGTGAAGGGGCGTCCCGTTGGCCCAAGCACATGCGCGCCGAGTGCCACCGCGCGGGCGGCCAGCGGAATGTCGGCGGTGATCACAATGTCGTTGGTGCGTGCATTGTCCACGATCCAGTCGTCGGCGGCATCAGCGCCCTTGGAGACCACCACATTGCGGATCATCGGATCGCGCGATGGCCGCAGGCCGCCATTGGAGACGTAGGTGACAACGACGCCATGCCGGTCGGCCACTTTTTCGACCTCGGCCTTGACCGGGCAGGCGTCTGCATCGACGAGAATGGCGGGGAGTTCGCTCATGTTTCTTTTCTCCTCCCACTTGTGAACCACAGAGGTCGCGGGCCGATTGGGCGGCGGCCTGGTATCTTCCTCAGTAAACCACGACGCTTCTGATCGATTTGCCCTCATGCATGAGATCGAAACCCTTGTTGATGTCCTCGAGCTTCAGCGTGTGAGTGATCATCGGGTCGATCTGGATCTTGCCGTCCATGTACCAGTCGACGATCTTGGGCACGTCGGTGCGGCCGCGCGCGCCACCGAAGGCGGTTCCCATCCAGGTGCGGCCGGTGACCAGCTGGAACGGCCGCGTCGAGATCTCCTGGCCGGCACCGGCGACGCCGATGACGACCGACTTGCCCCAGCCGCGATGCGAGGCTTCCAGCGCCTGGCGCATCACCTTGGTGCTGCCGGTGCAGTCGAATGTGTAATCGGCGCCGCCGATCTGGTCGGCGCCACGCTTGGTCATGTTGACGAGGTGGGGCACGACATCGCCGTCGATCTCCTTCGGATTGACGAAATGCGTCATGCCGAAGCGCTCGCCCCACTCCTTCTTGTCGTTGTTCAAATCGACGCCGATGATCATGTCGGCGCCGGCAAGTTTCAGGCCCTGGATCACGTTGAGGCCGATTCCGCCGAGGCCGAAGACGACGGCGGTGGCGCCGATCTCGACCTTGGCGGTGTTGATCACAGCACCGATGCCGGTGGTGACGCCGCAGCCGATGTAGCAGATCTTGTCGAAGGGCGCGTCGGGGTTGACCTTGGCCAGCGCGATCTCGGGCAGCACGGTGAAGTTGGAGAAGGTCGAGCAGCCCATATAGTGAAAGATCTTGTCCTTGCCGATCGAGAAGCGCGATGAACCATCGGGCATCAGGCCCTGGCCCTGGGTGGCGCGGATGGCCGTGCACAGATTGGTTTTTCGCGACAGGCAGGAATGGCACTGGCGGCATTCGGGCGTGTAGAGCGGGATGACGTGATCGCCCTTCTTGAGCGAGGTGACGCCCTTGCCGATATCGACGACGACGCCGGCGCCCTCATGGCCGAGGATGGCCGGAAACAGACCTTCCGGATCGGCGCCCGACAGCGTGAATTCGTCGGTGTGGCAGATGCCTGTCGCCTTGATCTCGACCAGAACCTCGCCCTCACGTGGGCCGTCGAGGTCGACCTCCATGATCTCCAGCGGCTTTCCGGCGGCGACAGCGACAGCGGCGCGGGTTTTCATCAGACGTCCTCCAATGCGAGTTTTTTCCAAGGTTTCAGGTTTTGCCGACACGATCAACTGGCGGCTGGCTCCCTGACTGGGCCACAGCGATGAATTGGAATCGCAAGTCGATTGAAAGGCAGTGAATTGCATGGTCGGCTTGACCCTGCAAGCACAGGCCATAAAAGGAACGGCCGACCCGAGGGATGACATTTCGCATGTTCACCAAGATCCTGATCGCCAATCGCGGCGAAATTGCCTGCCGCGTCATCAAGACGGCGCGCAAGATGGGCATCGCCACGGTTGCCGTCTATTCCGATGCCGATCGCGATGCCGTGCATGTCGAGATGGCCGACGAGGCGGTGCATATCGGGCCTTCGCCAGCCGCGCTGAGCTATCTCGTCCCGGAAAAGATCATCGCCGCCTGCAAGGAAACGGGGGCCCAGGCCGTGCATCCCGGCTACGGATTCCTGTCAGAGCGGGCGGCCTTCTGCGAAGCGCTGGAAGCGGAAGGCATCATTTTCATCGGCCCGAAGCCCAAGGCCATCAAGGCGATGGGCGACAAGATCGAATCGAAGAAGTTCGCCAACGCCGCCAAGGTTTCCACCGTGCCCGGCTGGCTCGGCGTCATCGAGAATGCCGACCATGCCGAAAAGATTGCCGGCGAAATCGGCTATCCCGTGATGATCAAGGCTTCGGCCGGCGGCGGCGGCAAGGGCATGCGCATCGCCTGGAGCGAGGCCGAAGTGCGCAACGGCTTCGACCGCGCGCGCTCGGAAGCCAAGAGTTCGTTCGGCGACGATCGTCTCTTCATCGAGAAATTCGTTGTCGATCCGCGCCACATCGAAATCCAGGTGCTGGCCGACGCGCATGGCAACGCGCTCTATCTCGGCGAGCGCGAATGCTCGATCCAGCGACGCAACCAGAAGGTCGCCGAAGAGGCGCCATCGCCATTCCTGGACGCCGCGACACGCAAGGCCATGGGCGAGCAGTCGGTGGCGCTGGCCAGGGCCGTCGATTACCAGAGCGCCGGCACGGTCGAATTCATCGTCGACAAGGACAGGAACTTCTATTTCCTTGAAATGAATACACGATTGCAGGTCGAGCATCCGGTGACGGAGCTCGTCACAGGCATTGATCTGGTCGAGCAGATGATCCGCGTCGCCGCCGGCGAAAAGCTTGCCATCAAACAAAGCGATGTCAAACTGAACGGCTGGGCAGTGGAAAGCCGGCTCTATGCCGAAGACCCCTACCGCAACTTCTTGCCGTCGATCGGCCGGCTGACACGCTACCAGCCACCTGAGGAAGGACAATTCGGCGATGTCATCATCCGCAACGACACCGGCGTCACCGAGGGCTCCGAAATCTCGATGTTCTACGATCCGATGCTCGCCAAGCTGTGCACCTGGGCGCCGACGCGTCTGGAGGCGATCGATGCCATGTCGGAAGCGCTCGACAGCTTCGTCGTCGACGGTATCGAGCACAACATTCCGTTCCTGGCTGCCTTGATGCAGCATCCGCGTTGGCGGGAAGGGCGGATATCGACCGCTTTCATATCGGAGGAATATCCCGACGGCTTCGCGCCGGTCGTACCGAACGACGATGAGAAGGCCGTGCTGGCGTCGATTGCGACGGCGGTGGAACTGCTGCGCCGTGACCGGCTCGACCGGCTGGGCGGGCGGCTGGCGCCGCATTCGGGAGCTCTGAAGCGCGACTGGGTGGTAAAGATCGGCGATGACTATCTGTCGGCCTCGATTATCGAGGGCATGATTTCCATTCCGATGGAAATCGATCTGTCGATCGAGGCCGGCAGGGCGTTGACCGTTGCATCAGACTGGCGGCCGGGCGACCTGGTCTGGCGCGGCACGGTCGGCAAGCGCAAGGTTACGGCTCAGGTCAGGCCGGTTGCCAATGGCTTTCGCATTGCCTGGAAGGGCATGTCGGTGACCGCGCGCGCCATGCTGCCGCGCACCGCCGAGTTGGAAAGGCTGATGCCCGAAAAGGTAGCGCCGGACACGTCGAACCTGCTGCTTTGCCCGATGCCTGGCCTTGTCGTGTCGATTGCCGTTGCCGAAGGCCAGGAGGTCAAGGCCGGCGAGACCTTGGCGGTGGTCGAAGCGATGAAGATGGAAAACGTGCTGCGTGCTGAACGCGACCTTGTCGTCTCCAAACTCAACGCCAAACCGGGCGACAGCCTGGCTGTCGACGCGGTGATCATGGAGTTTGCTTAGGCTAGCCGGGCAGGCAGCCTGTGATCAGCAGTGGTTTGTGCTGGACTGGCATCGCGCGGTCCCGGACAATACATCTCCATCGACTCAAGGACCTTCACGCAGCACCATGGCCGACGAAAAACTTCCCCGCGATCCCCTGAAGCGCGAAGCAGCGATTGCTGCGGCGCGGCCCTTCGTCCATCTGCGCGTGCATTCGGCCTATTCGCTGCTGGAAGGCGCCTTGCAGATCGGCAAGGTGGTCGCTCATGCGGTCAAGGACGAAGCCCCGGCCATCGCCGTCACCGACACCAATAACCTGTTCGGCGCCCTGGAATTCGCGCAGAAGGCGGTGAAGGACGGCATTCAGCCGATTATCGGCTGTCAAACGGCGCTCGCCTTTTCCGGCGAAAACAGCGATGGCCAGCGCGACCGCAGGCGGCAGGGTCCCGATATGCGGCCGGTCGTCCTGCTTGCCGCGACCGAGGCCGGCTATTCCAACCTGGTCAGGCTGGTCAGCCGCGTCTACCTCGAAACGCCGCCGGGCGAACCCGTGCACCTGACCACCGAAATGATGGAAGGCTTTTGTGACGGGTTGATCTGCCTCAGCGGTGGGCCGCGCGGACCGATCGGCACCGCCATCAAGGAAGATCGCCGCGATCTGGCCGAGGCACGGCTTTTGACCCTGAAGGCAATGTTCGGCGATCGCCTCTATGTCGAACTGGACCGGGTTTCCGGTTATGATCGCGTGATTGAAAAGTCCTCGATCGATCTGGCCTACGCCCATGAATTGCCCCTGGTCGCCACCAACGAGGCGTTCTTTTCCTCTCGCGACGACTATGACGCACATGACGCGCTGATCGCCATCGCCGAAGGATCGGTCGTGGCCGCCGATAATCGTCGCCGGCTGTCGCCGGACAATTTCCTGCGCAGCCAGGCCGATATGGCCAGGCTCTTTGCCGATCTGCCAGAGGCGATCGACAACACTGTCGAGATCGCGCTGCGCTGCTCCTATTATCCCAAAAACCGCAATCCGATCCTGCCGCGCTTCACCGGCGGCGATGTCGCCGACAATGACGTCGCGGTGCAGGCGGAAGCCGACGAACTGGCCCGCCAGGCGCATGAGGGGCTCGACGCGCGCCTCGCCATGCATGGCCCGACATCAGGCTATACGGTCGAGCAATACCGCGAGCGGTTGAATTTCGAGCTTGGCATCATCACCAAGATGAAGTTTCCCGGCTACTTCCTGATCGTTGCCGACTTCATCAAATGGGCCAAGGCGCAAGGCATCCCGGTCGGGCCTGGCCGCGGTTCGGGCGCAGGCTCGCTGGTCGCCTATTCGACGACCATCACCGATATCGATCCGTTGCGCTTCTCGCTTCTGTTCGAGCGCTTCCTCAATCCCGACCGCGTGTCGATGCCCGACTTCGACATCGACTTCTGCCAGGATCGGCGTGAAGAGGTCATCCGCTACGTCCAGCAGAAATACGGCCGCGACCAGGTCGGCCAGATCATCACCTTTGGTACGTTGCAGGCCCGCGCCGTGCTTCGCGACGTCGGCCGCGTGCTGCAGATGCCGTATGGCCAGGTCGACAAGCTCTCCAAGATGGTGCCGCAGAACCCGGCCAATCCGGTCAAGCTCGCCGACGCCATCGCCAACGAGCCGCGTTTTGCCGAAGAGGCCGAGAGGGAGCCGATCGTCCAGACGCTGCTCGACATGGCGCAGAAGCTGGAGGGCCTTTACCGCCACGCCTCGACGCACGCCGCCGGCATCGTCATCGGCGACCGGCCGCTGTCGGAACTGGTGCCGATGTACCGCGATCCGCGCTCGGACATGCCCGTCACCCAGTTCAACATGAAATATGTTGAGCAGGCCGGGCTGGTGAAGTTCGACTTCCTCGGCCTGAAGACGCTGACCGTGCT
This sequence comes from Mesorhizobium sp. M7A.F.Ca.MR.176.00.0.0, assembly GCF_004023165.1. Lineage (NCBI taxonomy): Bacteria > Pseudomonadati > Pseudomonadota > Alphaproteobacteria > Hyphomicrobiales > Phyllobacteriaceae > Mesorhizobium > Mesorhizobium sp. M7A.F.Ca.MR.176.00.0.0. The sequence continues at coordinate 21,491 of NZ_RZTC01000032.1, forward strand.
GGAGACGGCGGTCAAGCTGATCCGCCGGCGCGGCATCGAGATCGACCTGGCAACGATCCCGCTCGACGATCCCGAGACCTACGCCATGCTGTCGCGCGGCGAAGTGGTCGGCGTGTTCCAGGTGGAAAGCGCCGGCATGCGCAAGGCGCTGATCGGCATGCGGCCCGACTGCATCGAGGACATCATCGCGCTGGTCGCGCTCTACCGCCCCGGTCCGATGGAGAACATTCCGACCTACAACGCCAGAAAGCATGGCGAGGAGGAGATGGCGTCGATCCATCCCAAGATCGACCATCTGGTGAAGGAGACGCAAGGCGTCATCGTCTACCAGGAACAGGTGATGCAGATCGCGCAGGAGCTGTCCGGCTACTCGCTCGGCGAAGCCGATCTGCTGCGCCGCGCCATGGGCAAGAAGATCCGCGCCGAGATGGACAAGCAGCGTGAGCGCTTCGTCTCCGGCGCGGTCGAGCGTGGCGTCGGCAAGCCGCAAGCCGATTTCATTTTCGACCTGCTGGCCAAGTTCGCCGACTATGGTTTCAACAAATCGCACGCCGCCGCCTATGCGGTGGTTTCGTACCAGACCGCCTATCTCAAGGCGCATTATCCGGTCGAGTTCCTGGCAGCGTCGATGACGCTCGACATGGGCAACACCGACAAGCTGGCCGATTTCCGCCAGGACGCGCTGCGCCTTGGCATCGAGGTTCTGGCGCCTTCGGTGATGTCGAGCTTTCGCCCCTTCGAGGTCGGTGAGAACCGCATCTACTATTCGCTGGCAGCGCTCAAGGGCGTCGGCGATGCGGCGGTCGAGCACATCGTTGCCCAGCGTGGCGAAAAGCCGTTCAAGAACCTCGCCGATTTCTGCGAGCGGGTCGATCCCAAGATCGTCGGCAAGCGCGTCTTCGAAAGCCTGATCATGGCCGGCGCGCTCGATTGCTTCGGCCATGACCGCGCATCGATGATGTCGGGCGTGGAACGCATGATGGGACTGGCGTCGCTGGCGCAGCAGAACGCGGTTTCCGGCCAGCACGACATCTTCGGCGCTTCGCTCGGCGCTCAGTCGCAGGCACTCAATCTGCCGGCGACAGAGCCATGGCTCGCCGCCGACCGGCTGCACCGTGAATTCCAGGTGGTCGGCTTCTATCTCTCGGCGCACCCGCTCGACGAGTACAAGGCAGCCCTGCAGAAGATGCGGGTTCAGACCTGGGCCGAGTTTTCGGCGGCCGTCAAACGCGGTGCCGCCGCCGGCCGTCTGGCCGGCACGGTGACGTCCAAGCAGGAGCGCAAGACGCGCACCGGCAACAAGATGGGCGTTATCGCCTTTTCCGACACATCCGGCCAGTACGAAGC